>JAWPOG010000031.1:0-32670 GCA_033345155.1 Alphaproteobacteria bacterium
AGCGATGACGAGGTTAAGCGTGGATCCAAACTGCTGACAAAATTGTGGAACGCATCAAAGTATGTTTTGATGAACCTGTCTGATTTTGACCCAGCGTCGGCACCACAGATTCCTGTGTCCGACCGCTTTATCGAAGACCGCTGGGTTTTAAGTGAATTGAACAAGGCTGTTGCTGAAACACGCAAACACTTGGATAAATACGACAACTATAATTCTCGCAGTGCAATTGATACATTTTTCTGGGATATTTTCTGCGACCAGTATTTGGAATTTATCAAGGACCGATTCTGGGCGCCTGAAAAATATAGCAATGAATCCAAACTGTCGGCCCAGTGGACATTGTACACCGTTCTGCGTGCGATAATTGGTCTGTATGCGCCGTTTATTCCGTTCCTGACCGAAGAACTGTGGCAGAAAATTTATCGCGACACCGAAGGTGGCGAAACGTTGCACCTGACCAAATATCCAACTGTAAATCCAGAATATGATACAGATGTTGCAACAATGGAAATTGCGTTGGAACTGTTGAAAAACATCCGTGGCCTGCGCACAGAGCGCAAGGTTGGAAACGGTGCCAAACTGGAAACCTTGACAATTCCGTCTGATACACCGGCGGTGTTGCATGGTTTGATTAAATCGGCCGCGCGCGCGAACGAAATTCAGTTGGGTGATGCATTGGACTTTGTTGTGGCGATTTCAAACCCAGGCGGTGTAAATCATGGCAGATAAACTGATTGAAACGCGTGTTTTACAGGCATATCAGTGCGACCGTTTTGGCAATGTTCGTCCATTGATTTTGATGAACGAATTGCAATCAATTGCCGACCGTCATGCGGAATTTTTGGGCTGTGGTCGCACATATTGCATGGAAAATGGTGTTGGCTGGGTTGTAATGTATTACCTGGTGGACATTATGGAATTACCGCGCGAGGGCGAAGAGCTAACCTTTTCCACCTGGCCTTCGTGCCAGGATGCCTTGCGTGCCACGCGTGATTTTGAAATTCACGGGTCAGATGGTCGTCTGATGGTGCGTGCGACATCCCAATGGATTTTGATTGATATGGCGGCGCGTCGTCCATTACCGCTGGCAAATCATCTGTCGCCGGATGTGGTTGTGCCGCATCGCGCATATGGTTGCGCGTTTGAAAAGTTCCCAGACTTTGACACAAACAAAACCCATGTTATGAAATGTCGTTTTGACGACATTGACGTGAACCAGCATATAAATAACGCGGTCTATGCAGTCTGGGCAACGGAAAGTGTCGGTTATAAATTCCGCAGCGAACATAAACTGCGTAAAATAGATATTAATTTCAAAAAGGAAATCAGTCCTGATACGCCTGAAATTCGTATTGATGTTGCGATTGACGGATTGGTGTCCAGACATAAAATATGCGTAGGTGACACTACCCACGCAACTGTAATTTGTCATTGGGACAAGATATAAAAACCCCCAATTGGGGGTTTTTTATTTTGCTTCTTCTGGAACAACTGAAACCGTTCTGCGGTCGCCGTTGCCCTTTTTGAATTTCACAATGCCTGCGATTTTCGCAAAGATTGTGTGGTCTTTGCCCATACCAACATTCAGCCCTGGGTGTACAGATGTACCACGCTGGCGAATAATGATGTTGCCTGGGATTACGCGACTGCCACCAGATTTTTTAATACCTAATCTGCGCCCTTCTGAGTCGCGTCCGTTTGTTGTTGCGGAACCCGCTTTCTTATGTGCCATAGTTCTGCCCCCTTATGCCTTGATTTCTTTGATTTTCAAAACAGTAATGAACTGACGATGGCCGGCGGTGCGGCGATAGTTTTGGCGACGTTTTTTCTTGAACACCAAAATTTTGTCAGCGCGTTTCTGTTCAACAACTTCTGCGATAACCTTGGCGCCATCAACAAATGGTGTGCCAACCTTATCACCGACCATTAATACCTGGTCAAATTCAACCGTACCTTCGGCATTCAGTTTTTCAACTTTGATAATATCGCCGTTTGCAACGCGATATTGTTTGCCGCCGGTTTGAAAGATTGCATATTCGCTCATTTTCTTTCTCTTGTGTTTTTTTATGTTTGTTTTGTGTTTTTTTGCCGTTTTGGCGAAAAGTTTATGCAAATTCTATATTTTTTATTCATAAAGTCAAGTGTTTTGTCGAAAAAATTATGCAAAACACGTATTTTTATCAAAAACGCTGAACAGTTCCCAATGTGTGCTGCCTGCAAATTGGTCAACGGGTATCAGTTCGGTCATCCCATAGCCGCCTTTTTCCAGTATCTTTGCATCGCGCATAAAAGTTGCTGGGTTGCAAGAAACATATATTATCCGGCGAACAGCGCTTTTGGCCAGTTCCTTGCACTGTGCCAATGCGCCTGCACGTGGCGGGTCCATAACAACCACATCATAATTTTTCAGCATTCCAACCGTCACTGGATGTGTGAACAAATCGCGTTTCACACCGGTCCCAACAATATCAAAGCCATCCGCATTCAGTGAAAAAGTGAAATTCCCCAGCCCACAAAACAAATCTGCCACCCGTTTTGCACCTGCGGCCCGTTCTGTGACCAATTCGCGCAAAGCGTCTGCCCCTGCAATGCTGGGCTGTAAAAATGCGCCTGATGGATATTCTGTAATGTGTCCTGAAAAGTTTACAATTGGTTGTGCTGTTTGTTTAACGGTCTTGTTGTTCCATGTGATACGAATTGCGGGAATTTTTACGGCCGCGTCACGAAATTCGGGCGAAAAATAAGGAACCGAAGAAGTAATCGCAATATCGATCCCATTGTCGCACAGTGTTATCAGGCATGCCCCTGCGCCCACCCAGGGTAATTTGGCCAAGTCCGGCAAAATATCATTTATTTCTGGCAACAGATTTGGACATTTGTTGACTGGAATAATGTTCTTGGTGCTGGATTCAAACAACCCAAACACGCCAGACGCAAATGCAAAGTCTGCACGACGGCGCATCCCGGGATCAATCCATAGTGCATCGCCTGTTGTTTTTATTTGTGGCAGATATTGTGTTTTCTTTTGTCTGTACCCAGTATCTGCAAAGTCAAGTTTACAGCCGCCACATTTGCCAAAAAAAGGACATGTCTTACTCATCAGAAACTGATACGCACCCCGGCACGGAATTGGTGTGCTGTTGGGTTAAATTTTTCAATTGTGCTGACGCCAGGCTCAAACATATACAAATATCTGTACCCTAAATCCAGCGCGAACACAGAATTGAATTCCAAAGATATCCCCGCCAACGCAGCCGCCACAGGCGAAAACCGTTTATCCAGTTCTGCATTGTCGTCTTTCATGTTCCACGACAATCCCGCCCCGAAACCGACATAAGGCACAATAATTTGTGGACGAACAGCCCGATATATATTATCAATGCGTGCATCCCAAATCGCGTTTATCATGGCGCTGTCACCCGTCAGGGTCAGCCCGTCCCATTGTGCATCTGTATGTACATAGTTTAATTCCATACGAAATGTGTCGTAAAGACGCAACCCAACAAATCCTTCGTAACTGGGGGTGTTTTCGCCAAGAATTTCAATATTGTTTTCGCTGGTGAAATCTTGCCACATGGCCCAGTTAAACATCCCACCGACATAGAAACGACGCACACGCGCCAACGCATTATCATCAATCCCAGATGGATTATATGTAACAGATGTATTGACCACCTCGGTACGATACACAGACGAAGCGTTTGCGACCATCGGAATTAAACACAAGATTGGCAGAATAAATTTTGTTTTCATCTTTTACCATCCTATCCTAGAAATTCACACGAACAGAGGCCATGATATTGCTGACGTTATTTTTGCTGTTTTCATGCACGCCCCAACCAAATCCATTACCAATCATAGTTTGATATTGATAAGCAATATCTATACCAATCAGGTCTGTAATCATGACATTAAATCCCAGTGTTGCGCGTGGGGCTGCGACAACAAATCCGTGTGCCCCGTCTGTGCCCTGAAATTCATATGCACCAATACTTGCGCCTGCGCCCAAGAACGGAACAAATATGCGCCTTTTCGAGGTGTTGCCGTTTTGCGTATACCGGGGCATCAAATCAACATACAACATTGTGCCGATTGTATGATATGTTGCCCTGTATGAATCCAAATCGGAAAACTTAAACGTGGATTCCTGGAAATCGATTTCAGCACGCAGGAACGAGAGCAAATTCCATCCCAGTCCAATTTGTGTTGTGTAACTGCCGTTGCTTTCGTATTCTTCCTCGTTATATTGTGCCTGGTCTGTTACGAACCCCAAATTCAGTCCGCCACCCATACGCACATACATATTTGTAGGCACATACAGTTCGTAATCATCATATTTTGCGCTGTAATCATCAAGCGCTATTACCTCGACATGTGGGTTAGAACCAACCACATCAATCCCAGCCAGGATTTCACTACGAAATTTTTCTGCGTTATATGTTGCGGCATTGGCCCCTGTTGTTGCCATCAATATTGCCAGAATTGATAATTTTTTCATATTTGTCTGCCTGTTTACTATTATCAGATGAAATTTTATCACAAATTGCGACTTGATTCCAGTCTGATTTATTCGTACGATATAGGCATGCGCAATAAAAAAACAGATAAAAAAATAGTCTTGGTTGCTGGGGCGTTGGATTTGCCCTTTTTTACGCGCGATGCGTTGCGTCGTGCTGGCTGGGATGTATTTGTTGTTGGTTTGCGTGGATTTGTTGATATGCGTCTGAAGCCGGACATGGTCATTCGTCTGGGCGGGGCAGGGCGCGCGGTTCGTGCGGTTCGTCGTCTTGGCATTAAAAAGATAACATTTGTTGGGGCATTGGGGCATCCGAATTTATCTGATTTGCGTCCAGATTTATGGTCGCTTATAACATTGTTAAAAATTATGAAACATCAACGGGGGTACGATTCTATGGCTGTTGCATTGAACAAGGTATTAGAAGATCAAGGGTTCGAAATTGTTGCTGCCCAGGATTTAGCGCCGGAATTAACTTTTGGGGTCGCAGGTCCCCAGACCAGGGTAAAACCAACTGCGGCGGACAAAAAAAATATTGCACGTGCGATTGAGGTTTCGCACACAATCGGTGCTGCAGACATCGGTGCATCGGTTGTAGTTGATAAGCAGGTTATTGCGGTCGAGGCTGCCGAAGGCACCGCAAAAATGCTGGCACGTGTTGTTGATATGCGAAAAAGCAAGCGCAAATCCAGCGGTGTTTTTGCCAAAATGACCAAACCTGGTCAGGATTTGCGTATTGATATTCCCGCCATTGGTGTTGATACTGTCAATGCGGTTGCGGCGGCGCACCTGCGTGGTATTGTTGTGAACACGAAAACATGTTTTGTTGTAAACAAGCCTGCTGTTATCGCCCAGGCAAATAAACTGGGGATATTTATACTTGCATTGGACGAGTAAAAAATAAGCACGTCCTTGTGGATGCTTTTAGTTGTTGACCCAGATATTTGTTTTTTACTAACATACTTTGCATGAGAAGAATGTGGCTTCCTTTGTTTGCAATTGTTTTTTGTATGCCCGCCTTTGGCGCCCAGTATCGTGCAGCGTTGGTTGCAGATATGGATACGGGCCGTGTTTTATACCAAGAAAATGCAAACGAACCGAATTATCCGGCCAGTTTAACAAAGATCATGACATTGTATTTGGTGTTTGATGCGCTGGATCATGGGCGGTTAAGTTTGGATGATTATTTAATTGTGTCACAATCGGCCGCAAATGCGGAGCCCGTAAAACTTGGGCTGGCGGCGGGATCAAAAATTCGTGTCGAGGATGCGATCAAGGCGGTCGCAGTGCACAGTGCGAACGATGTTGCGCGTGTTCTGGCGGAAAACCTAAAAGGCGGCCAAGAAGAAACCTTTGCCCAGTTAATGACGCGTGTTGCGCGTGAAATCGGGTTGGGTAATACTAATTTTGAAAATTCGTCTGGTCTGCCAAATGATGACCATTTATCAACCGCGCGTGATATTGCGCTGTTGTCCATGGCGGTGTATAAGCATTTTCCCCAATATTGGCATTTTTTTGGGATTCCGTCTTGGACATATAACGGCAAAACTTATACCAACGGCAATCGCTTGTTGACTTCGTTTAATGGTTGCGATGGTATGAAGACCGGATATACAAAAAAATCAAAGTATTCATTGGTTGCAACGGCGCATCGGGGTGGGGCGCACTTGATGTCTGTGGTATTAGGTGCGGAAAACAAAGATGTTCGTGCAAATGTTGCGGCCCAAATGCTTAATCGCGGTTTTTCTATGTTGAACAGTGGTGCGCAACCGATTGCAAAAAATACATATGTGCCACCGGTGCAGACCGCCCCGGCTCAACCGGCCACTGCATCTCAGCCAACGACATTTGCATCTGTGTATAATACTGCGACCTCTCAGGCGATGCCAAAATATTCGGGAACTGCGGTATCAGCAGGTGGTACGGGCGTTCAATTTGGGGCTTTTTCATCTCAGACCGCGGCCGCAAACCAGGCGACAAATGTAAAAAACAAACTGGGGGTTGACGCTGTTGTAGAATCTACGGGGACGGGGCTGTATCGTGTTCGTGTTTATGGGCTGACCGATGCCTTGGCTGGGCAGTTAAAATCAAGCGCCACTGCAAACGGGATTGACAGTTATGTTTTTCATTAGTATTTTATAATTCGTTATGAATCCAAAAATAGAAAAGTTAATCAAATTATTTGCAAAACTGCCGCGTGTTGGTGGGCGTGGGGGACAGCGAATTGCCCTGTGTTTATTACAGGATAAAACTGGTCGTGCAAATGCGTTGGCTGCGGCGATTACGGATGCGATTGAAAATATTGCGCCATGTCCACGGTGCGGTGTCTTGACGGACAGCGGTGCGCCTGCGTGTGAATTTTGTCGAGATGCATCACGTGGCAACGGTCAATTGTGTGTGGTGCGTGACTTGTCCGATGTTTGGGTGTTGGAAAAATCGTCTGTTTTTCATGGTCGTTATCATATTATCGGCGGATTACTGTCGGGCGCATCTGGTGTATTGCCCCAGGACTTGAATATTTCAACCTTGCCCACACGAATTGCCGATGAAAATATATCAGAAATTATTTTTGCATTGCCCAACACGGTCGAGGGTAAAACGACCCAGCACTATATCATGTCATCAATTGATGCATCATCAGGTGTGGTGTTTTCTGAATTGGCATCGGGTGTACCATTGGGTGGTGATTTAGATTACCTGGACGACGGCACATTAACATTAGCGTTTGGGGGGCGTAAATCACTATGACGGATATGGTTGCGAATTTACCGCCGGTATCAGAAATGATGCGCGAATGCGGTCTGGAACCGAAAAAGCAATTCGGTCAAAACTTTTTATTTGATTTGAATTTGACTGGCCGTATTGCGCGCAGTGTTCCAAATATTGAATCGATTCCCGTGGTCGAGGTTGGACCCGGCCCTGCAGGTTTGACTCGCGCAATTTTGCTGGCGGGTGCGCCGCGTGTTATAGCAATTGAAAAGGATAAAACAGCTGCTCCAATTTTGTCGAAAATAATAGATGCAGCAAATGGCCGATTAAGTGTTGTTTACGATGATGCGTTACGTGTCGATTTTTCGACATTTGGGTTAACGGAATATGCGATATGTGCGAACTTGCCATATAATGTTGGTACGGAATTATTGATTGGTTGGTTGCAGAAAATCGCCCAGGGCGAAAAAATCCGATCGCTAACGCTGATGTTCCAGCGCGAGGTGGCACAGCGTATAACATCACGCCCCGGGGACGAGCATTATGGACGTTTAGCGGTAATTACATCTTTGATTGCGGATGCGCGTATTTTGTTTGAAGTTCCGAACACAGCGTTTGTTCCGCGTCCGCGGGTACAAAGTGCGGTTGTCCAAATTATTCCGAATACGGAAAAAATATCGCGTATAAAAAATCTGGAAAAAATCGAAAAAATAACGGCGAAATTGTTTGGTCAGCGCCGCAAAATGATACGCGGTATTATGCCAAAGGTTGACTGGCTACAGTATGGTTTGACCGGCACAGAACGTGCAGAAAATTTATCTCCGGAAACATTTGCAATACTGGCAAATAATTTGTTATAGTTTTTATATCTGCATGTGTGTGGGGGGGATTATGTCGATATCATTACTATTATTTTTTGCAATAGTTTTTGTTTTGGTATATATGTTGCGCATGGCGCGTATTGGTGCATTGGTTGCGTTTTTATTGGCGGGTATACTATCAGGGCCATATGTTTTTGATTTATTTCAGTTGACGGACGCTTGGACATTTCTGGGCGATATGGGTATAATCTTTTTATGGTTCATCATTGGTCTGGAAATAAATATGCATCGTCTGTGGCGCATGCGTCGTACGATTTTTGGTTTTGGTGCGGCCCAGGTTATGATGGCCGCGGTAATGTTTTTTCCGGTATTATCTGGTGTGACAAATTGGACGGTTACTGGTTGTGTGATGGTGGCCTTGATGCTGGCGATGTCCAGTACATCAATTGATTTTCAGTTGTTAAGCGAACGCAATCAATTAAATACGGACATGGGTCGTCAGACATTTTCTGTATTATTGTTCCAGGATTTGTTATCTATTCCGTTGTTAGCGATGTTGCCGGCTTTTGCGGGTCGTGCGTTCAGTCTGGGCGCTGTTGCCATTGATGTATTGGTGATTTCGCTTGCGTTGATTTTGTCTGTGATTGTTATTGGCCGATTTATCATGACACCTGTTTTACACCGTGTCGCCCGTTCTAAATCCAAAGAGGCCTTTTTACTGGCTGTTATGTTAAACATTGTTATTTGGGCGGTGTTGGTTGATTTGATGGGGTTGCCGGCTGGACTGGGTGCGTTTTTGGCGGGTATGTTGATGTCAGAAACGGTTTATCGTCATCAAATTTTAGCCGAGATATCACCATACGCCACATTGTTTTTGGCATTATTCTTTATATCGTTGGGCATGGGAATCAACTTGCCGGTATTGTGCCAGCATTGGTATGCAATATTATTCGGTCTGATTGGCTTTATGGTATTGAAGTTTTGTTCGATATACATGGTTGCACGTGTTCGTGGTGTGAATATGTGCAATTCTATGAATATTGCATTAATTTTAACCCAAGGCGGTGAATTTGCCTTGTTGATGTTGCAGACAATGAAGACCAGCGGAATCAACATAATCCCGACCGAGCACAAAGATATTTTGACTGCTATAATCATATTGTCTATGATAGTGACACCGTTGTTATTGCGGGTAAGTGATCATTTGCTGGGGTGTGGTAAATTATTGTCTCGTCGCGCACAATGTTCTTTGACCAGTTCTGCAGAAGATATTGTTCCAGGGGTTATTGTTTGTGGTTTTGGTCGTGTTGGTCAGATTGTGTGTCAGATGTTAGACGCGCAAAAAATCCCATATGTCGCGATTGATTTGGATGTAAACTCGGTTATGATGGGTCGCGAAATGGGATTTAATGTGGTTTATGGGGATTGTATGAATCGCAAGGTTTTAACGGATTTTGGGTTAAAGCCTCGTCGTACAAAATCTGTGGTTGTTGCATTAGATAATGCCAATACTGCGCGTAAATGTATATTGACTGTCAAGTCTGTTGCGCCCCGTGTAAAAATATTTGCTCGAGCCCGTAATCTGGCGGATTCTCAGCTGCTAATCCGCGAAGGCATTGAAAGCGCACTGCCTGAAACCATAGAGTCCTCGTTTATGTTGGGGTACGAGGTGTTGTCCAGTATTGGTGTGTCCGATTCTAAAATTACAGATATGGTACAGAGTATGCGTGAAAATAATTATTCTGCACTGTCGGTATCCATAGTGGACAAGCAGGGTTGATGATTTATTGTTCCCCCTATTTTGGGGGACATTTTATTTGATTTTTATGATATATATTGTTATATTTCAATCTGCATTGGAAAGGCAAGAGATGAAAAAAACAACACTTATTTTGACAATTATTTTCAGCGCAATTTTTTTGGATTTATTATCCAAGGGAATATTGTTGTATTTAATCACAGGTGGGGTCACTTTGTATGGTGCCGCATGGGAAGTTGTACCCGTGCCGTATTTGATGGCAAATGTGTGTGATTTCTTTAACATTGTGTTCACATGGAATCCGGGCACATCTTTCTCGTTGTTTCGCGCGATGGGCGAGGGCGCGCCCCTGATTCTGATTGCGGCAACTGGGCTTATCACAGGGGGAATTGTGTATTATTTGTTTCGTCGCGCCCAACGGTACGAGATTATACCCCTGGCGCTGATTGTGGGTGGTGCGATTGGTAATTTGTTGGATCGTATTCGTTTTGGTGCGGTCATAGATTTTCTGGATTTTCACATTGGCGGCTGGCATTGGCCTGCATTTAATATTGCTGATATTTGCATAGTGGTTGGCGTTGGGTTATATTTGTTAAACATGTATATCGCGCGTCGTAAATGTTTGAAAACAATCAAAGGTGAAAAATAATCATGGTTCAGTATATGGATAAAAATTCGGGTTTTAATATGTGGAATGCGAACAAGAATGCCACCCAAAAGAAATCCACATTTTCGGGATTTTTGTGGTGGGTTTTGGTGTTTATTGCCGCTTGGTGGTTGGTTGGTGTGTTTATGGCACCAAAGCAGCCTGCACAAACAACTGGCACAGTCGCAACTGTCACAGATTTGTCGGCGGTACCTGTATCCAGTATTTCATCTGATAAAATTACCGCATCTGTCCAGGGATTGCGTATTTCGGATGTTGTCTTGTCTGATTATACTATTGCCCCAGATTCCGATGATAATGTTGTTTTAATGGGTTCAGAAAATAATTTTATCGAGGTGGGCTTGCTGTCCACAGGCACCACAGCACCTGTTTCAACAACTGTTTGGAATCAGACTGACGCATCATACACATGGCGCAATTCTGATGGGGTTGAATTTGTTCGTACTATCACACCGGACGGCTATACAATCACGATTACGGACACGATTACAAATCGTTCGGGACGCGATGTAGCAATTGCGCCCTATGCCCGTATTATGCGTGATAATGATATGAAGTCTGCATCTGGTGTGACCGCTGGTGCGATTGCTTATGTGAATTCCGACACAGAATCTGTTCCATGGGCGAAATTGAATAAAAAATCTTATGCCTATTCTACTACAAATGGTTTTGCTGGGTTTGCAGACCAATATTGGGAAACGGTTGTTGGTATTGATGCAAACGACCAAACGATTCGTGTAAAAAAATCTGATGACAAATACAGCACAGATTCCGCTGCCGCGGCAATACCAGTTGCCAATGGCGCGACTGCGACAATTACGACTAATATTTATACTGGGCCGCGCGACCAGACGATACTGGATTCGGTCGAGCCCAAGATTCCGGGTATCTCTGAAACCATAGATTACGGTTGGTTTTGGTTCTTGGCCCAGCCTATGTTATGGGTTTTGAATGGTATTCATAATGTTGTTATGAATTATGGTGTTGCGATTATTATCATGACGATTTTATTGCGTCTGTTAATGTGGCCTTTGACACGAAAATCGTATGTTTCCATGGCAACGATGCAGAAAATGCAGCCCGAGATGCAGCGTATTCAGAAACTGTATGCCAACGACAAAATGCGTCTGCAAATGGAAATGATGAAACTGTACCAGACGCACAAGACGTCCCCAATGTCCGGCTGTCTGCCAATGTTGATTCAGATTCCGATATTCTTTGCTTTGTACAAGGCGTTACTGATATCGGTTCAAATGCGTAATGCGCACTTTTTATGGATATCTGATTTATCTGCTATGGATCCCTACTTTATCCTGCCGATATTGATGGGCGCAACAATGTATTTGCAACAACGCTTGCAATCACCAAAGACCAACAAAAACAGCGATAATATTGCTGCCAAGACACAACAAATGATGCGCTGGATGCCATTGTTGTTTACGGTAATGTTTGCGTGGATGCCGGCGGGGCTGGTTTTGTATTGGACTGTATCGAATGTATTTGGCATTATCCAAATGCAGATTATCAAACGTAAATCCAAATAAAAAACACCGGGACATCCCGGTGTTTTTTTACAATTCGAATGAAGATTTTTCTGGGAATTTTTTATTCAGAAATTCCCAATTTTGTTTTCTGACATCATCTGTAACATTGACTGTATCGTTTATACAGAACAGTGTCGGCGTTGTATGTTTCATTGCTTGTTCCGCATTTTCACAATACAGGGGCGAATTTTTACAACTTCTGTAATTTACCAAATTGTATATAAAGTGTCGTCCTTTCTTAAAGAATCTTCTTTTTCTCAGAACTGCGCGATTATGCACAACATCGTACAGATTAAAAATCCAGCGTTGTAATTCCCAATTTGTTCTAAATTTATTTCTTATTTGCGCATCAAAATCTCGTGTCAACATTGGATGATTTCTGCATTGCAACATCGAAGATTTTATATATGGGTCGATATTGTGCGCAGGGGCTAATTTATAGAATTTTTTACCAAAAAGTTTATAAATTTTATATGCCGCCATCAGTATAGTTTTTCTATAGTCTGATTCTACCATTTCCATGCCAAATCCCACGCGTCCAATTTTTTTATTCTGTGTATACCAGACGATTGCGCGTCCACGATTGTCATAAAAGAAACTGGGGTCAATATGTCGATTGAAAAACATATCGTCATTAGACAACAGGAAATGTTCGCTCAGGTTTGGTATATTCATTATGCACATTTCTATTGCCACCGAATTAAATGTCGGCATGCTGTCTTTTGGCATAATATCTTCTTGGGGCACAACAGTTATTTTTGGATGTTTTGTATTCAGCCATTTTGGAACCTGACCGAATCCTGTCACTATGAATATATGATTTATCCAAGGTGCAAATTTTTCCGCACTGCGTAATGCGAACTTTAATTCATCGTTATCGCGCCATCGTGCATCTGTGATTGAATCATCGCATACCCTTGTTTCATTTTTTATTTCTTGCAACCAGTGATTTTTTTCGCGTTGCCAATTTTTATCGCGGTCATTTACCCACATGTAAACTAAGTCGATTTTTTTCATTTTTATGTCCTTTTTTTGCCAACAAAAAACCGTCAGAAAATTGACGGTCGGGCATTTTCAAGGTCATAAATCCAAATGACTCCGTGGCTTTTGGGTAATCCCTGTTGTATAACCACAGATACCCGGCCATTATTGGTCAGGTTGCATATCGACATCATTCGATGCCGTGGATTTATGGGTCTTGAAAACCCAGACCTTTGTTTTTCAGGTCGTATCAATTATGACCAAAAATTTCATTTTTTCAACATATTATATTTTTTTGCAACATTTTATATAATCTGTATGGCGCTTGCATCCACATTTTTTTGGTCAAGGCGGGACAGGTTTTTAATCAAAGACAGCCACCTTGTCTTGTTTTAAGATAAAAAATATGATAAAATTTATCATTATGAAGAGAGTGTTTTTAGCAATCTTGATTGTTGTTTTTGCTGTCAATGTGCGCGCAGAAGAATTGACAGGTCATTATGATGATGAATTTTTTTATGATGACTATGTATCCAGTCCAACAGACATTGCATTAGATGATATGTACAATGTTTATGAAGCGGTGCGAACATTTTGTGGTGGCTTGACAGCTGATTTGTCCGAATTAACTGGAATATCAATTGCAAATGCCGTTACAACTGGCGTTGGAACAGCGACGGCGACTGGCGCGCTTGCAACCGGTATTGCCAAGGCGGCCACAGATAAAAAAGTGGATGAAATGTCCACGCAGATTGCTGAAATTATTTGTGAAAAAGGTGGCTGTGATGCAGACACTATTGAAACAATGTCAGACCAGGAATTTGCAGACATAATTCTGCCATTGTTGATAGAAGCTATAAGTGCGGAAAATTATGACACTATCAAATCGGCTATGTCTATGAAGATAGAACAGGACAGGGCGATTGCCAAATCAAAGCGCTTTGGTAATTGGCGTACGGGCTTGTTGGCGGGTAATACGGCGACAAGCATTGCTTCTGCGGTTATGGCGGGGCTTAATCGTGATCAAAGTGAACTGATTATGCATGTTACTGCCTGTAATCAAGCCGTTCAGAAATTGAAAGATGCGAACCAGGCGGCGATTGCGGCGGGTATAAATCCAATTGATAATCCTTATATGCAGGGATTCAGGGAAACTATGGACAAATGTGGTACCTTGAACCTGGCGGATGTGGAAAAAATTGAAAAGCAAATAAAGGTTGTTATGGGCACTGGTATCACAGGCGGTGTTGTTGGCGCGGTTGGTGTCGGAACCAGTGTCGCCGCAAATACTAATCAGATAAGGGATGACAACACAGACGCGGGCAAAAAGAAAGAAAAAACATTAAACACAGTTGCAAACATTGCGTCTGGTACGAATGTGATTGTTGGGGCTGTTGGAACAGGGTTTAATATTTCACTGATTAATCTGACGAAAAAAATGATGCGCGCCACCCAACAATGCGAGGAAACGTTATGAAAGTGAATATCTGTGGATATTTATTGCTGTCTTTGTTGCCAACCGTTGTGTCAGCGGACATTGGCAGTATCGACCGCAGAAAAAATGTTAACTGGAATATGTCGCCATATAATAAGTTCGTTCGTATCTGTAATGATCCCGGTTGTGGCACGGGCCAGTTTATATCGGCCACGCATATTTTGACGTCCAAGGATACGGCGGCCTGCTGTGGTGTTTCGGGCAAGCCGGAATGTGTTGTTTATACCAGTGAAGCGAATTACACCGCTAAATTAGTCCAGGCGGGTGGTGGCACAAAAAAATGTGATAATACGCAGGATTTAAAAAACAATTGGGCTGTATTAGAGCTGAATATCTCAAAGGACAAGATTCAAGAACGCGCCAAGAATACTTATATAAATGGCAAGGAAAAATATTTTTTCAAGTCTGGCGCGCTGAAAAGAACTGGTTTATGGCGCGGTGGATTTGGCATTTTAAAGGTCCTGAACGACCAAGATATCAGAGATATTAAAGCTGCCTATGCGGAATGGTTAAAGGTTGTATATCCAAGAAGAATTTGGGTGCGCGACAATGTCGCAGCAAAAGGCGTGAATTTAGAGTTATATAATTATGATATCAGTAAAGATAAAAAACCTTTTACGACATTTTTAACAAAATTCAAAGAATTGACGGGTAAAGATTTTATCGCCGATTATCTAAGTGATGGTGAACAATTCAAGATAATAGAAAATTGCTCTCTAAGCCAGTATTCTTCACAGTTTGCAGGGCTTGTGCATAATTGTTCGACCTGGACTGGTGACGGAGGCAGCGCAATATTAGATAAAGATAATCAGATTGTTGCGCTTGCCACCCATACATTACACAAGATTGGTGGTAATGGTAATGAAAATCTTGCCATACCCACAAATGATATTTTCTCCGATGTCAAAAAAATGCTAGAGACACCTGTCAGTGCAGAGCGATTGCCACATGAAAGAACTATTTATTATCCAGTAAATGGTGATGCCTTTGTGCATAGCTGTGGTCATGCAGCCTGGCGTAACAATAATATGGGTAATTTGGTTTGGACACCATCTGATCAGCGTGCTATTGGCAGCGGCGGTCCCCAGAGGGATGGCACCAAGAACTCAAGGCTGGGCAAATTTGCTGCATACGCCACTGCAGAAGATGGCAAGGCAGCTTTGAAAGCTCTGTTGACGGGGCCCAACTACATAAATAGAACAATTAGACAAGCAATGCACAAATATGCCCCCCAAAAAGACGGTAATAACCCAGAAAAATATGCTAAATTGATTGCAGAGGCATTAAACCGGCCCGTAGATACACTGATCTCGTCATTGACAGATGCACAACTTAACATCATGATAAACACAATTGATACAGCAGAAGGTACAAAGAAGGGGGATATCATAAAATGTGAAGAGCAACCTGAACGGTGTAAAGAAAGTAGTCAAAACAATTGTTGACAATTATAAAAAATGTACTAGCATATACATGTAATATAAAGGAACAAAAATGTGTATAAACAAATCGCAAGTTCTTTCGCTGGCTAAAGGTGCGTCATATTTTGCAATTGTATTATTGTTTTCAGTGTTGGGTCACAAAGAAAAGCCAAGCACAAGCAACAATGCTGTGGCGCCTCATACCGAAGCTACATACTTAAAATATAAACAGGATTTATCAGCGATACATGCCGCCATGATTGCAGATTCGGTTCGTGCGCAGGCGATGCAAGATAGTATAAATAAACAAAAATAAATTTGCAAAAAAAATACTTGCATTTATTCTGTGAACATTATAACATGCATAACGCTTTGGGGTTGTAGCTCAGTTGGTTAGAGCGTCTGCCTGTCACGCAGAAGGTCGCGGGTTCGAGCCCCGTCAATCCCGCCAGTATTTACACCGTCATTTCTGACGGTTTTTTTCATATCTTGTATTTGTGATTATTTTTGTGTATAATCATTCCTATAAATTAAAACCAAAGGATATAAGATATGGCGATGATATATTGTCGTGATTGTGGCACAAAACACTCGGACCGTGCGCGTGCATGCCCAAAATGCGGTCGTGCGACCTGTAATACAGATAAATCAGCGCTGGTGTATGTATTGTTGGCCTGTTTTCTTGGGGTATGGGGGGTTCATAAGTTTTATGCGGGGCGTTCGGGTCAAGGAATTGCACTGTTATTGATGGGGACGATTGGTTGGGTGTTGATTGTTCCTGGGGTTATCGCATGCATTTGGGCCTTTGTGGATTTTGTCATGGGGCTGGTTCATATGAACGAACCTGAAAAAATATTCAAAAAATAAAAAATCCCCATTCCGGGGATTATTAATTTGAATAAACTTGCCTTAGTTCCTGGTAAAGGGCATTTGGAGTTTGAATCCAGATTTTTTTGATTCCGATCATCGCTTTGGTCATTTGAACGCACGAAAGTGCGTGTTTTGGTTGCGTCTTTTGTGGCATACTTTCACACAGATAAATAAAACGCCACCCGTATTGTTCCAGTATTTTAATATCTCGGGCTTGTAAATTTACCTGAACGACTTTGCCGTATCGTATGAATTGATACAGCACCAGTTTATTTTCGTGTGCAACGATTGGCGCGACATGTTTCATTTCGCCACAAAATATACGCGGCAGAATTTTCGAGGTCTTATTTGCGAATGCTACAATTATCATTAAGTTACCCTTTTTTGTGTTCGTCTTGTCCCCACGGTCAAGCGCCATGGGGACATATTTTAATCAACCCATCCGCGTTGTCTGGCGGCCACGGTCAAAATACTCATAGCGGTATCCCATTGTCGGGTCGCTTTATTTTCTGCCCATATATGTTGATGTGGCGCGCGTTTTTTATCGCCAAATTTTTTCATGACACTTAATTGTTCATCGGTCAATTTGCCTGACAAATACAGTTTTGTAATCAGTGTTTCTACATCCAGCACCTCGCATGGTCTTCGTGTGGGGGTGCCAGACGTATGCATAAAGTTATTGTGGCGCATACTGCGTGAATGTAAAAACCAGAACCACAGTTGTTCCGCATTCTGAAATTTCTCAGTTGAAGCAATCACAAATGTTTGTGTCATTTTTTCTTTCTCCTTTGGTTTTTAAGTTCGATATTGATATATAATTAAGGAAAAGATTCCTGTAAAACATTACAACCGACAGTTGAAGTGCGAATCAGAAAACAGATTCGGCTTATGTTTTTTATAAACAGGTTGCGAATCGGAATATATTCCTATGATTCATATATCATAGAAATTAAAGATGTTTTCTGCGCTGAATGCCTGATATTAAATCGACTGTCATTTTTTTTTGCACAATAAAACGGGGCTTCTGCCCCGGTTTTTATCAGTCGTTAACCCTAGTAAGATTTAGCGACAAACACATATGTTGGATCATTATCATCCAGACAGCGACGTGATATCTTGTATTTTTCCATCAGAACATCAAACTGCTCGTTTCTGGTCATTTCATATTTGATACGGAAAAATCCGATTTTACCATCTGACAATGCGGATTCCAGTTCTGCCAAATCTTTCACCGCATGTATCATTTTGGCATTTCGTTTTTCAACGCGCGCGAACATAGTATCGTGAATGTCGCGCATAATATCGTTAACAGTCGCAATCAGTTCATCTGTTGTGATTGTTCGTTTGGATTCACGTCCCAAATCACGACGAGTGATTGTTATATTTCCAGACTCCATTTCGCGCGCCCCAATTTCTACACGCAGTGGCACCCCGCGTTTAATCCATTTCCACATTTTATCAGGCGCACGCATATCGGTCGTATCAACTAAAACGCGTACCCCAGCGCCACGCAACCGGTCGCCCAATTTTTCTGCATATGCGTTTAATTCCGCCGTGGTTTCTTCTCGTGTAATAGGGATAATCACAACCTGATAAGGCGCAACCGCAGGCGGCAAAATCAAACCATCATCATCAGAATGAATCATAAACATAGACCCCATCATGCGTGTAGTTGTGCCCCAAGATGTCGTCCATGCATGTTGCAGTCTTCCGTCTGTTCCCAAGAACTGAATCCCAAATGATTTAGAAAAATGTTGCCCCAAATCATGAGAGGTTCCCGCCTGCAATGCCTTACCGTCCTGCATAATATGTTCCAAAGTGTATGTGTGGTCGGCACCGGCGAATCTTTCTTCTGGGGTTTTTTCGCCCACAACCGATGGAATTGCCAAAATATCCCGCATAAAATCGTCATACATTTTGTGCATATTTCGCGCGTCTGCATTTGCTTCTTCGTGTGTCGCGAATACATTATGTCCTTCTTGCCAGTTAAATTCGGATGTCCGCAGGAACATGCGTGGACGCATTTCCCAACGCATAACATTTACCCACTGATTTAATTTCATAGGCAAATCACGATACGACTGAACCCAACGAGACATAGCCTCGCCAATGATGGTTTCGGATGTAGGACGAATAATGTATGGTTCGGTCAGTTTTGATTCTGGGTCTGGTTGTAATTTCCCATCAATCATTTTCAGTCGATGATGGGTCACCACCGCAGATTCTTTTGCAAATCCATCCACATGTTGCGCTTCTTTGTTAAAAAATTCGATTGGAATCAGCAAAGGAAAGTTCGCATTTTGAACTCCATGTGCTTTGATACGACGGTCCATTTCATCGCGCATCAATTCCCAAATTGCCCAACCATATGGTTTTATTGTCATGCACCCACGCACAGGTGCATTTTCTGCCAAATCTGCGGCAACGATTAAATTCTGGTACCATTCGCTGAAATTTTCAGCGCGCGTTGGTGTAATTGCAGTTTTCATTTTCAAAATCTCTTTTATTTTTTATCTTTTAATTCCATATATTTTTCCGAAACGATATTATGCAGTTTTTCGGCAATCTGCTTTCTGTCCAACCCCGCCAGGGGCGGTGGCGGCAACAAAGTAATTTCAACCATAAACCCGCCCAGCATCATTATATGAAACACCTGACCAAATGCACTGCGTTCGCGTTTGCATTTTGGCCCCATGTCCATTTTCGCATTATCAAAGTACGCAAAGTGATCTGCCATGGTTTGTTCGTCAATCACACTGCCATCGCGATAGCGATAGTGCATTGCCATTGGCTGAACAGTTATGTTGGAATTTTCAACAAAGTTGAACAGCGAACTTTTGAACGGTTTTACATATGCGCCGTTTGTTGTTGTTCCTTCGGGGAACAGTATCATTGGGTACGACACGCTTTGCACCGCCGATTGCACAACTGCCAACGCATCACGCGCATGCGAAGGTCTGCGGTCAACAAAAATCACGCCGAATTTTTTTGCAACCCATCCAACCAATGGCCAATTTTCCATTTCTTTTTTGGCGATAAAACTGCCATGGAAAACGCATGGAAATGTTGCCAATTCAAAAACAGATATATGATTAGATACCACCATCAAAGGTCTGTTATCGGACAGTTTGCCATGAACAACAATTTTGATTCCCGCCAGTTTTATTAAAAACCACATAAAGACCGGCATATAGCGAACCGCCATCCGCCGTGGCAAAACGAATAAAATTGGCAACTGAACAACAACCATTACCCAAAACAGCACAAATTTAATTGCGGCCATTGTCGTGTTAAATATATTTTGTTTGCGTATTTTTACCTGAGTCATTGTTATGCCAATTCTTCTTTGTCATTATCTTCGATATATTCAGCATCTGCCGCATCTTCGCGTAACAAGAAATCAACAAATGCGCGTACAACCTTGAATGGGCCAACCACGGGCAAAGTTATTATCTTGCCAACGGTAATCATAATATTTTCTTTGTTTTCATCCGAGTCGCTCAGCGCATTTTCACGCCCCAAGAAATGTTTCTGATATGCCGCATTCATTTTGCGTGTTTCCAGCATAACAAATACATCATACGAATTAAATGGCGCATCAATAAACACCCCGCGTCCAAATGTTGCCCCCAGACGCAAATAACCTTTAATCAGCGGGGTCATTTGTGCACGAGCATCAGCCTCGTTAACAAATTCACGTGGCAGTATATTCATGCGCGACAGTTTTGGATTGATTCCATCCGCAAAATTCTCAGTCACAACGGTTGCGCGCAAACGCAAAGGTGTTAAATGATTATAATACAGATATGAAATCGCCTGGGCAGAATTTGCCGGATTCTTTCCAACAAACGACGCGACTCCAAACACTATACCAATTTTGCGTCGCACAATCATTTCACCCAGTCCCGCCCACAACAGTCGCATTACTAATGCATTTTCGCGGTATTCTGGTGCGACACAAGCGCGCGACATTTCCGCGATATTGCCTGGATATTTTTTTATCTTGGACAGATTGTATTCTGTTTCTGTATAAAAACCATTCATTTTTTCTGCAGCATTACGGTCGATAACACGATAAGTACCAACAACGCGTCCCTGATGGAACACCGCCATATATTCTGCAAAGCGGTCATACGTATCGTACTCTTCGCCCAATGCACGTTGTTCTTCGGTTGCGCTTGCGCCCTCTTCCAGACAAAACACCTGATAGCGCAACTGCCGGACTTGTTTTCTTTCCTCTTTATTTCGGGTTAATCTAACTTCGAAATCTCGGACTTTAATAGCCATAAATAATCCTTATATAAAATCTATGAGACAAAGAATATCAAATAAATGCCCAATATTCAATGTTTTTTATTTAGGTTGATTTTTATGTTTTGTGGCACTATGATTTCTATATCACAGGGGGTTCCTGTGACGGGCATAAGAACCCGTACAACGCGTCAGAAAAGACGGGAAAATCTCCAACCAACGGTTGGAGTATGCTGAATATATTGAATAAAGCATGCAATTCGTTGTATTGTTCTTAAGCTCCAACCACCAAGTTTTATCTTGGTGTTTTTTAGTTAAAAAAATTGGAGACGAACAAATGAATGCGCAAGAATATCGTCCTAGTGCGAAAACAAGAAAAAAAGGCTATGCTGAACTAAAAATAAAAAAAGGGTTTAGCACAATGCCAACTGTGTCGGTACTGACGCCGATTTACAATACAAATCATACGCATTTGCGACAATGTATTGAATCGATTTTGAATCAAACCTATACAGACTTTGAATTCATCATTTTAAACGACAGTCCAGATAATACCGATTTAGGAAAATTGGTTTTGTCATACGATGATGCGCGTATCATATACATTAAAAACGATAAAAATATTGGGATATCTGCGTCACGCAACAAACTGATTGACCTGGCGCGTGGTCGGTATCTTGCTGTATTAGACCACGACGATATTTCGCATATCACGCGTCTGGAAAAACAGGTAAAATTTTTGGACGAAAATCCGTATGTCGGTGTAGTTGGCGCATGGGCGCATTGGTTTGGTGACCAGGATTTTATACGCAAAAACCCACAATACGATACAGATATTAAAATTCGTCTTACAGATGTATGCGCAATAATGCACACAACCGCAATGATACGCAAATCTGTATTAACAGATAACAATATCAGATACGAAGAAGAATATACCCCTGCCGAAGATTATCGTCTGTGGGGGCAGCTGATGGCGGTCACGAATTTTTATAATATCCAAGAAATATTGGTTGAATACAGATGTGACAGCAATAATACATCGCATCTTCAGAAAACAAAAATGGCTATTGCACACGAAGCGATTAAGGCCCAGATATGTAATAAATACCCAATGTATCGATTGATATTCGATCGCAGTCTGCGTCGTGTGCGGATACGGCTGTTCGGCAAAATACCGCTGCTAAAAATTAAAAACAAATGGGTGTTGTTGTTTGACTTTGTGCCCCTGATAAAAATTAAGGACTAACCACCCATGAATCGGATAATTAATATCGTGTGTTTTTTTATTCCCGTTGCGTCTGTGCGGCGTTCTTTGCGGGTGCGGTGGCACAGTCGTTGGGTGCGGTATAAAAATACCCCGGGTGTATTTATGCGACATCTGACGGGGCGGCCTGTTGTTTTATGGATTGATCATGCGTTGGGTGGTGGAACCGAAGTTTATTCCAAACATCAATTCAAAACTTTGTGCCATAAATTCGATGTATTGCGATTGCAATATTTTCCAGAAACACAACTGTATCATTTGACATTTGCATGTAATCGATATTGGTTGTATCAAACGCGCGATCTGGTTGAAATTGTTGCACTTGTAACCAAAGCGCAACCGCAAGAAATTGTGGTAAATAATTTGGTGGCATATAACAGCACATTAGATATGTTACGCACCATTACACAAATAAAACAAACTTGTTTGGTGCCACCACATATATCATTTCGTGGTCATGACTTTCAATCAATTTGTCCCAGTTTTAATTTGATAAACTGTGATGGAATTTATTGTAATCTGTCATATGTTGGTGGCTGTGAAAGATGCTGGAAACATAAAAAGTTGGCCGATAATCCGACATCACATAAATTTCTGAAATCAGGCGCAACCAGCATATGTGATTGGCGTCGTGCCTGGGGTGATTTTTTCTGTCACACAGTCGATGAAGTTATTTTGTTTGCAGAGCCGATTGCGGAAATATTTGTGCGCGCATACCCAGAAATAAAAGATAAAATCAAAATTATTCCGCACGCAGTACGCAATTACAGACATGCAAAAATTAAACCGCACGATGATATTAATATTGTTGTGCTGGGTAATATTTCATATCAAAAAGGCGCGGGTGTTATTCGAGATATGGCGACAAAACTGCCCCAAGGCGTGAATATAATCGTTGTTGGTGAAATGAAAAATGCGCCAAACAATATAACGGTGCATGGAAAATACAACGCAAAAAAATTGCCACAAATAATGGAAAAATACGATGCAGATATTGTCCTGATTCCATCAATTTGGCCCGAAACTTTTTCATACACCACATCCGAGGCTATGTCCATGGCCCTGCCAATTGGATGTTTTGATATGGGTGCACCGGCGGCGCGTGCAGGCCTGTATGAACGTGGGTTGGTCTTGCGTGAAATAAACCCCCAAAAAAATCTTGAACAAATTATTTCATTTATAAAGAAATTGCGAGCAACCAAAAATTGAGAACACCAAAAATATCTGTTTTGACACCAATGTACAATACTCGCCCTGCTGATTTGTGTGCGATGATTGACAGCGTTTTGAATCAAACATACGGCGACTTTGAATTTCTGTTGTTAAACGACAGTCCAGACAATCCAGACCTAGAAAGAATAGTTAAATCGTATGACGACCCGCGTATTAAATATATTGCAAATGAAAAAAATATGGGCATCACAAAGTCGCGCAATAAATTAATAGACTTGGCGCGTGGCGAATACCTGGCAGTGGCAGATCATGATGATATTTCTATGTCAAATCGATTTGAATTAGAGTCAAAATTTTTGGATGCAAACCCACACATCGGCGCAGTCGGCGGAAATGTTATTGAAGTGCGAAACGGCATCGAACAGCCAACACCAAAACGACCAACGCATGACCATGATATAAAATTGTCGCTGATTAATGATACTTATGTTTGTAATCCTGTACATTCAGGCTGCATGATACGAAAATCTGTTCTGGAACACTCGGGTGTTCGATATAAAGAAGAATGGTCGCCGTGCGAAGATAGAATGCTGTTCGTAGATTTAATACCCCACACATGTTTTCACAACCTGCCAGATGTTGTTCTGAAATATGTTTGGACAGGCGATAACACAACCCTGCGACACTGGCAAAAAATGTATGATTTGCCCCCGATAATTGTTGCAAATGCACGCGAAAAATACCCCACATACTATGACGAATGGAAACAGAAACAACTCAATCCTTCTATACAACAGACGACGAGATTCAAATTATTTGGATTTATCCCCATTGTAAAAATAAAAAACAATCACAGACAGACAAAAATATATTTGTTTGATTTTATTCAACTGGGGCGGATTAAGCATGACTGATATAAAAAAAGTAATCTATACATGTATAACTGGCGCATACGAAGATGCGTGCGCACATGTGTATATTGATGACACATGGGACTATGTAATGTTTACAGATAATCCGTATTTATTGGGGTTGCGGCGATATACGCATTGGCAAATTCGGCCATTGGCATTTAACAAATTAACAAATGTAAAAAATGCGCGCTGGCATAAAATCAATGCACACAAATTATTTCCAAATTATGACATCAGTTTATGGGTTGATGGCAATATTGTAATTATGAAACCCGAATTTTTTCATCGTATAAACAAATTTATCATGCGGAAAGACAAGGTTTGCATACCGCTTCATCCTGAACGTACATGTATTTATGACGAAGCCGATACAATAAAAAAACTTAAACTAGATAATAAATCCACAGTTGATAAAGAAATGTCTGTTCTGAGCCGGTCCGGCTATCCTCGCAATATCGGGCTGAATGAAACAGGCATAATGTTGCGCAGGCATAATGACACGGCGGTTCAACATATGCAACGCAGATGGTGGTATATGGTAAAAAATTATTCCAGGCGCGACCAACTGTCTTATAATTGGGTGGCATGGCGTTGTGGTATAAAAACCACACCAATGTTTGATATCCCAGGTGCGCACAGAAAAAGCGATGAATTATTATTTGTGTACAGTCCAACCCATAATCAAAATCCTGCACAAAATTTCAATGTCAAAACCTTGCCGCATTGGTTGGTAAAATCGATTGCAGCCCTGATAGTGGGGCGCAAACGCAAACAATATTTTATAAAAAAATATTCGCGCTGAAAACCGTATCAATGTAAATTATCCGCCAGGTTTGCAATCGCAATTGCATACCAATTTGAATTATTCCATTTCTTTATCCGATAAAAATTCGGGTATGTCAGGTATGCAGTTATCACAGGCATGGGCGCAACATCAGCGTCTGTACCAATGGGTGAGCTTGCGCTTGCGCGCATAGTTTCAATTGCATTAACATCAGCCACCAATCCAGCCGTCATATCGTTTTGTGGTATTGGTGTTCCGTCCGGGTTAACAACGCCCATGGTAGCCCACTGTGGCAGAGTCTTTTTTGTTTTTCCATCCAGCAGGGATATATCAAAATCTGCGGGCAATACCACACGGCGAACAATGCGTTCATTCTTATTCCACCCTAATTTATTCAGATAATTCCCCGCACTGAACATCGCATCAGATATATTGTTAATTATATCGACACGACCGTCTGAATTACCATCTGCGCCATACTGTTCCAGTGTTGTCGGGATAAATTGGAAATGTCCCATCGCACCAGCCCAAGACCCAGACACAGAATTTATATCCAGTTTATTTTTATCTGTGATTTTCATCAGGGCAATCAACTGATTTGTAAAAAAAGTTTCACGCCGACCATCGTAAATCAATGTGAAAAACGCATCTGTTAATTTGTGTCGTGACTTTACTGCGCCATAGTTTGATTCCAATCCCCAAAATGCCAACATAACATGCGGCGGCACCCCGTATTTATTTTCAACCCGTGACAGCAGGGTAGGATATGTTTTGCGCATTTTTTTCCCTTGGGAAATTCGCGTTTGATTAACGGTTCGCCCCAGATAATCTTCCAAGGTTAATTTGAATTCGGATTGATTGGCATCACTGCGCACAATCGATGGTATAAATGCGGGATATCTTAGTGTTTCATTGATTGTGCTTTCTGATATTTTTTCGGACACAGCGCGCGCACGCACGGAATCCAGCATTTCATACCAACGCTCAGAATCAAATGAACCACGGTTCGCAAACCCCGACACAGGCATACAAAACACAGCGGCACACAGCCATATCATGAACCTATTCATCAATTTCCCCCGTATAAAGTTAGAATGTGTATTTTACACCTACATGGATTCCAAATGATTGCCAAGTAGCGCGTTTTAACGAATCGGATACTTTTTCTGTATGGGCAGGAACCGTTTCCAACCATGGTACATAATAGACATTACCGTAATCGTCGTATAATTCTTTCATAATATACTGCCCATTTTCATCAACTAAATATTGGCTGTATTCGGCGACATACAATTCCCCGCCGATTTTTCCGACATGGAACATATTTGTATCAACTTTTAACGACAGATGCAGGTTATCGGACAATTTATGGTCATATTCCATTTCTGCGGCGTACGAATATGCGCCATTGTCGCCTTCGTCCAAGAAACTGGGGTTCTGTTGCCAGTCTGTACGATTTGGCCATATCCCCTCGGACGAATACTTTGGCATACCGAACTGCATATACATGCGCAGTTTATCTTTCCAGGTCATTTGTTTCTCGATTTCCAGACCTACATAAAACCCAGACCAAGTTGTGTTATAGATATGTGTTGTACCCTCGACCACAATGGGCCCGTCGCCACCAATAATAACACATTCACCGGAATCGACACCCCAAGGAATCGTTCCCATCAGGTTATTATAATCACCTGTAATCAATGTGTCCCCCAGGTATGGAAACCCATCAACCGAACCAGACGCACTGATATCATTGGTTACCAGTTTTATATCCTCGGGTGACATGCAGACCTGATACCAGTCTTCGGGTGGTGTCATATTAATTGGCACAGCAAAGTAATCGCCATATTCATTTCCGAATACATAGAACCCATCTTCTGTCATCAACGGCAAATATACGCCCGGATTAGGATAATAATGATCGGACATTTCCAGGTTATGTTTGAATATTTCATACCCAAACGTTGGCGATAATTTCCAGCCGGCAATATCCCATATATGATGTGCAGACAGCCCGAATCGGAAATAATTACTGCGTCCCGATTGGTCGCCCACAGATACAGTGAAAACACCATATTCCGGATATTGTTCTTCGAATGGTTTCAGGTCATAGTCCATAGACAGACCGCCATGCGACATATCTCCGTATGCGTATTCGCCATACAAAGTCAAATCAAAATCACGCATAGTGAAATTATGACTTACACCGACACGAACTTCGTTCCAAATCATGTCGTCCCATTCCAAAATCGAATTTACCCCGGTTTCAAACTCAAAATCCGCAAAGCGACGTGAATATCCCGCATAAATAGAGGTGGCGGGTTCATAAGCGGGCGGCAATGCAAAGCCATTGGTTGTCATTGCGCCGATAAATGTTGGTTCGCCCTCGGAAACTGGGATAATCATATCGTCAGCAGGAACCACTGTATCGTTACCTATCAATTTCTCGAAAAACGACGGATTTTCTTCCTGTGGGCGAGGCACCTGGTACGAGTATGTGCGTGTACCCACAAGCTGTTTATTCCCAGAGCGTCCCACATATTTTGTATAGCCTTGGCTGGCATACTTTCCATACGATGCCTGATTGTCGGTTTGTTCGGCCGGAGTTTGATAGTAAAAGGGTGCGCCCTCAATCGCGCCCAGCGCGACGATTGGCGCAAAAATCATCGGTAAAAATGAAACCTTGCCTGCCTTCATATGAATAATCGTTGCCATTATTATATCACAAATTTAGGACCTATAAAAGTATTTTCATTTTCTTGCTTGCAGACAATTTTTGTCTGTGTACAATGTGGCAGATATGAAAAATATACCCCATAACATTTACATCCATGTTCCATATTGTATGTCCAAATGCAATTATTGTGCATTTATGTCAACTGCGTGTGCCGCCCCAGACTGGGACGAATACACCACCGACATTTGTGACGAGATTAAATTTTGGTCTGACAAACTGGGGGCAATAAATGTTCCGACTGTGTTTTTTGGCGGTGGCACCCCGTCTTTGATGCCGGTCAAATGTTTCGAAAAAATTATAAACACAATTCGTCAAAGTTTTTATCTTGCGCCTGGGGCTGAAATAACATTGGAATCAAACCCAGGCACGCTGGACCAGGGCAAATTGCGCAATTTTATGTCGGCTGGGGTAAATCGTCTGTCAGTTGGGGTTCAAAGCCTGGATGATACCAGATTAAAATTTCTGGGGCGACGACACAATGTGGCCGATGCGACAGATTTATTAGATATGGCGCACAATATGGGGCTGCGCCTGTCGGCAGATTTTATTTACGGCTTGCCGGGGGATACAGTGACAGATGTTGAAAAAATGTGTCTGGCAATTAACAGGCTGGGATTGCAGCATTGTTCTTTGTATGAATTGACTATCGAGCCTGAAACACCATTTGGCAAAATGAATTTACAAATGCCGGACAATGAAACAATGGCTCAGATGTACACGACAATTGGCGATGTATTAAATTTACCCCGGTACGAGGTTTCAAATTATTGTACCCCAGGCAACGAATGTGCCCACAACCAAAATGTCTGGGACGGACAGCCATATATTGGTATTGGTTGTGGGGCAGCGGGGCGCGTATTACTGGACGGAATATGGTACGAGCAAATGGGAAATCACGCATACTTTGAACAGATTTCAATTGGCGCCCGTGCAACCGAGATGTTAATAACGGGCATGCGTACCGTTCGTGGTTGTCTGTTGACACAACAGGTAAAAAACGTTATTGATATGAACTGGGTACAGGCTAACCCAAACTTGGTTCAAATCAAAGACAATCGAATATCGGCGACCTTGGACGGTGTGCTGATTTTGGATGACATAATGGTTAAATTGGTGGGATAAAATGGACAGTAAATTTTGGAATATTATTGGAATTATTGCGGTCGTTGTGACAATTGTATGGGCGCATTTTTACACAAAGGAGAAAGTTGTTATGGCTGGTATAAAACTGGAAAATATGAACACATTGGTCAGACCTGGCGATGATTTTTATGAATATGCAACAGGCGGTTGGCAAAAGCGTAATCCGATACCTGACGATTATTCCAGGTACGGTGCGTTCGAGGTGTTGCGCAATACGAATCTGGAACGCACGCGCGAAATCGCCCAGAACAACGGGGGAAAAATTGGCACGCTGTATAAAATCGCGATGGATGCGGAAAAATTGAACTCAGATGGTGTAAAACCTGTAGCACCACAGTTGGCAGAAATTGACAAATTGACCCGTCAAGATTTAGAGGGTTATTTGGGTAAAATATTTGCATATTCTTCCGCTTTTTTCAGTGATGGTGTTGCGCTGGACGAAAAAGACAGTGAACGTTTTCTGTATAATCTGGGGCAGGGCGGATTAGGTTTGTCGCGCGACTATTACTTTGATACAGATGCCAAGTCTGTTGAAATCCGCAAAAAGTACAAAGAATTTATAAAAAAACAAATGGCAAATTTTGGGGTGTCGGTTGATGTTGATAAATTATATGCACTGGAAGAGCGTATGGCAAAATCATTTTACCCCAAAGAAAAATTGCGCGACCCACACGCGAACTATCATAAAATGAGTTTGGAACAGGTCAAGCAAGAATTCCCTGGTTTTGACTGGGATGCATTTTTTACTGCTCGTGGCGCAACGGCGGCCAAATTTATGAATATTGCCCAACCCGAAGCGATTGCAGAATCGATTACAATTATGAACGACACAGATTTTGGATTGATAAAAACATATTTGAAATATCGCATAATCGGTGCTGCAGATACTGTTCTAGACGATAAGACTTATGACATTTCGTTTGATTTTTATAACCGTACCATGGCCGGACAAAAAGAACCGAAGCCGCGTTGGAAACGTGCGGTGTCGTTAATTGATGGTTCGCTTGGCGAAGAAGTTGGACGGCTGTATGTTGAAAAATATTTTTCCGCAGACGCCAAGGAACGCATGCAAACATTGGTGAAAAACCTGCAACGCGCATACGCAGTGCGTATGGAAAATCTGGATTGGATGTCAGAAGAGACGAAACAAAAAGCACTGGAAAAATTATCCACATTTCGTGCTAAAATAGGCTATCCTGATAAATGGCGAGATTATTCCAAACTAGAAATCAAGGATGATTCTTTGTGGGAAAATATGATACGCGTTGCCCAATTCGAAGACGCGTTCTGGATTGAAAAAATTGGTCAAGAAAAAGACCCTTCAATCTGGTATATGAACGCGCACGAAGTCAACGCATACTATGACCCATCAACAAATGAAATTTGTTTTCCTGCGGGAATTTTGCAGTATCCTTTTTTTGATATGGCGGCTGACGACGCGTTTAATTATGGCGCAATTGGTGCGGTCATCGGGCATGAAATGACACACGGCTTTGATGATTCCGGTCGTCACTTTGACAAAGATGGGAATATGCGTGATTGGTGGACTGCATCAGATTCAGACATGTTCGAAAAACGTGCAAATGTGATGAAGGAATTCTTCAACAAAATCAAAATCAATGACGAGATTAATGCCAACGGCGAATTCACATTGGGTGAAAATTTGGCGGACTATGGTGGTGTTTCTATTGCGTTTGATGCATATAAAAAATTCGGAATTAGAACAGGCGACTCAGACAGCATTGGTGCTGACAGACGTTTCTTTATTGCGTATGCGGGCGCATGGGCGCAAAACATTCGTCCTGATGAAGAAATTCGTTTGACCAAGATAGATGAACACTCGTTGGGTAAAAATCGTGTAAATGGCATATTGCCACATATTGATGCCTGGTATCAGGTGTTTGATATTACCCCGTCGGATGCGATGTATATTTTACCGGGCGAGCGTGTAAAGCTGTGGTGATAAAAATCCCGCTGAATGGCGGGTTTTTATTTGCGGAATTTATGCTAATTGTCAAGCAACGCATATTTAGTATATATTTACATTATGAAATACGCACATATGCTTTGTATGTTTTTTGTTGTTTCGCCTGCGGTTGCTCAAACAGATTTTTTACATGGGTTATCGGTTGGTGTTGGTGTTTCTGCTGTGGCTGGCATCAATATGTCATTAGGATATCATAATACCGAACATGAATCGTATTGGTTGCGTCATTTTGGGATGCGAATCGATTTTGCAGATACGTCCGCCTTAAAGTCCGCCCTGGATTCAGCGATTGATTCGTATATGCGCAATGGTCGCAATATTGGAGATGGGGTAAAAATAGACCAGGGTTCTTTGGATGCGTGGCATGGTGCGTTTTTATTAGATTATTATCCTTTTGCGGGTGCGTGGCGATTGTCAGGTGGGTATGCGCTGGGCAATTCGACATTAGGTGCGGCAATTTTTGGTGAAATTGCCAATGCGTCATCGAATCGTTATTATTTTAACCTGGCGGGGGATCATTATTATTACAATGGCAATAATTTTAATGGCGTGGCAACCATAGACTGGGATTATTACGGCGCGTATTTCGGCACAGGATTTGATTTCAGGTTGGGTTGCGGATTTGGTGTATTCTTGGATTTGGGCGGGGTTTTAACAAACAGACCTGCACGAATCGCTCTTGATATCCCCCAAGAGCAGTTATATATATATGATACTCAGTCCGGTACATGGTCACCCGTAGCGATACCGAAATTAGAATCCGATGTGGCGCGCGCTACGCTTGAAGCAAACAGCAAATTATCCAAAATTCGGATTTTCCCGATGATAAAGCTGGGGTTTTCATACAATTTTTAGTGCTTTGAATCACGATTCGATTGCAAAACCGAATCAAAAAATACAAAAACCGAATCATTTTGTTGGGGTGCAAAATAGAAAAAGTAAAAAATATTTTTTAAAAAAATGGCTGAAAACCGGCGTTTTTTGGTGCTTTGTATTTTTTTTGAAAATTATTTTTGAAATTCCGCTTGACTTTTTGAAAGTTTGAGCGCATACTAAGCGGGCTTTCAAGTTGAGACAACAAACAAAAAGACACTCAACCCCTGAAATTCTGCGGTTTACGGAACGAACGATGGAAATCAGGTTACTGTAAAACACGCAAACATTGTGAATAAAAGCAGCTCATCAAAAATTCAAGAAGGGATGTGCAGACAGTTGAATTTGGAATATCCAAACTTTGACTAAGTCAAATGTGCATATCCTAGACAGGTAGTAGGTTTACATATTAAACCTCGTTAAAAACTTGTCTTGCGAATAATATATATGTAAAGACGAACTGATTATTAAATAGTCAGCTTTTGTTTATATGCACAGGGCTTACTAACAGGTTTTTTAGAACTTGAGAGTTTGATCCTGGCTCAGAACTAACGCTGGCGGCAGGTCTTAGGCATGCAAGTCGAACGGATGAAGCAGGTGCTTGCACTTGTGGATTCAGTGGCGCACGAGTGAGTAACGCGTGGGAAACTGCCCACCACTGGGGAATAACGTTTGGAAACGAACGCTAATACCGCATACGCCGGAAACGGGAAAGATTTATCGGTGGTGGATGTGCCCGCGTTGGATTAGCTTGTTGG
>JAWPOG010000043.1:0-6933 GCA_033345155.1 Alphaproteobacteria bacterium
CCGCATGGCGGGTCAAGTAAAACTGTCCCGCCCCACACACGGGGGGGCAGGTAATGCGCGCAGAGTGCAAAGAGCAATGAGCAAAGCGCAATTAAAGCACTTGTCCCACGAAGCCTTGGCGCAGTGGGATTCCAACACTAACCACTAAAAAATCCCCCCACCCCGGAATTCCAACGCCAATAAATTGTCGGGAATTCCGCCCGCCCCACACACGGGGGGCAGGTAATGGTGCTTAATTTCTAAAAATTAATATCTATGTTAAACTTTTATTTATATAAGTATTCATGTCTCATGTCTCAAAAAAAATCATTGGCATTGAATGTCCACCGCCCATGGCGGTGAGAATCAATGGAATTCATTCCACTAAACTTTTATTTAGCTAAACAAATCCCCTTTGCTGGCGCCGGGGTGACGGCTTTGCCGACGGGGTAGTGGTAATATATTCCAACACTAAACACTAAAAAATCCCCCCACCCAAGTTTTACTAAAGACCCGCATGGCGGGTCAAGTAAAACTGTCCCGCCCCACACACGGGGGGGCAGGTAATGCGCGCAGAGTGCAATTAAAACATTTGTCATCCCCGCGGCTGGACCGCGGGACCCAGGTAATGAAATCATTATTAATAAAATTTTTGTAAAAAAATTTTGTCATTCCGGGGCTTGACCCCGGAACCCAGGTCATGTATGCTTATAACATGAGTTTTGAACAAAAATATTACTATGTTTACATTATGGCAAGTTCCAAAAATGGAACATTATATATTGGTTTCACCAGTAATTTACCACAACGTATATTTGAACACAAAAATCATTTGACGCCGGGCTTTACATCCAGATACAACGTGGACAAGCTGGTTTATTTTGAACGATTTGAAGATGTCAAGCAAGCAATACAGCATGAAAAAAAATTGAAAGAATGGAAACGAAATTGGAAAAAAGATTTGATTGAAAAGTATAACCCACAATGGCGTGATTTGTATGATAATTTGAATAATTTATTATAAGGCACTACCTGGGTCCCGTGGTCCAGCCACGGGATGACAAGAGCTTTAATCGCTCTTTGCACTTTGCTCATTGCGCGCATTACCTGCCACCCCGTCCGCTTCGCGTCCAGCCCTCCCCGGGGGCGCATGTGCGCCGCCGACGGAGGGGAATTTTTAGCCCGCAACCTACTCATCTAAACTTTTATTTATCTAAACAACCCTCCCCACCGGCATGTGCCGGTCCGCCCCCTCCAAGGGAGGGGAATTAGCAACCCTTTCCACCGGCATGCGCCGGTCCGCCCCCTCCAAGGGAGGGGAATTAAAAATCCCCCGGGTGGGGGAATTTTTTATCAATGAGCAAATAACAAAGTGCCTTAATTGTGTGGGCGATGGGATTTTATTGAACCCAAATTGTTGCGTATGTTGTTGATGTTGCCGAACCCGAAGGAATCACACCGATTTTAGCCAGTCCGGCGGTCGATGGTGTGGCCGCTGGGATTGTGGCTGTTGTGTCGGATGACGCATTTGCCGTAAATGTACCAATGGCGTTGTTGGTAGCGCCGTTCTGAATTGTTAATGTCGCGTTGTTTATTGCCGGCTTGTTTGATAAGTCGCTGTAAGAGCCACTTGTCGCGACCGTTGTCAGACCGCTGATTTTGGTTGCTTCGATACCGGCGGTTGTACTGATGTCGGCGTTTGTGATTGTTTTGTCCGTAATCATTGACCCAGTAATCGTGCCGGTCGTGATTTTTCCCGATGTGTTTGTGATAAGGGCTTTGCTGGCTGTGTGCCCGGTCAGGTTAATCTTGTTTTCTAGGGTGTCTTTTGCTTCCTGTGCGCTTGCTGCGGCCTCGTTCGCGGCTTCGCCCGCAAGGTCGACCAATTTGTTTACAAGAGACACCGCCGCAATGCCCGGCGCATCATAATTCTCAATTAGCGTGTATGGGTCTTCTGCCTGGGCTGGTGTGACATAGTTGATGCCAATCAGGCATAATGCGCACATGGATATCGCAAACGTGAATTTTTTCTGAAACATGAACATCCCCACTATCGTTTTATATTCTCTTACACTGTGCATATTATACACGAAAAGTACCCCAGGTACAAGTGGAAAACAATTTTTTGTTTTTGGGGTGGGGTGATAAAGGTTGAATGCCCTGTTCCCGCCTGCGCGGGAATGACAAGGGGGGACGCGGGAATGACAAGGGGGGTTAGAATAGGGCAATTAGGCATATGCCCAGGATGGCCGCGACTATTGCGCCAAGTGTTAAAGGCCAAAAGTATTTTTTGACTATTGCGTTGGCGCGTTCCTGGAAAAAGTACAGCAATGTCGCAATTATCGCAAAACGACCCGTGCGGAATATCGCAGATACGCCCAAAAATATCAATAATGGATAGCCGATAAAGCCCAGCCATATTGCCAGTAATTTATACGGTATCGGTGTTACAGCCGTTAAGACTATTATCCAAATGCCATATTCGCTGAACAGCGGTTTAATGGTGCTGTCAATCAGGGCAGGATCAGAAAATGTTTCAATTAACCATATGCCAACAGAATCGTATAACCACATGCCTATTAAATATGCAATCGTGCCACCAACAATAGAACCCAACGCCGCCGCAATCGTTATCGGCAGGGCGCGACGCTTGTTCGCAATAATCGGTGGGGTCATAAAAACCTCGGGCGGGATAAATAAAAATATCGATTCGCATATCGTTAACAGAAATACAAGCCATGAATAACCACGCGATTCTGATTTCTGAAGTATGTATTCTGAAAATTTCATGTGAGGGCCCTTTGAAAAAATTGCTTGATTGTATTTTTATATGTTACTATTTTTATATAATAACATAAATCAAAGATAATATACATGTCAAAAAAACATTTTAATTCAAATCGAAGCGAAAAAGTCGCAAGTAAAGTCCAAACCTTGGTCGCGGAAATTCTGCGCGATAATTATGGCGATGATTCGTTGATTGCGGGGGTGTCGCTGGTGGGGGCTGATGCGCATGGGGGACTGCAATTTGTGCGACTGTTTTATTATACAAGAAATACAGATGTTGAGGCGGTGCAGAAAAGATTAGACGAAATTACACGGACTGTGCGATTCGAATTGGCCGCGCGAATGAATCAAAAATATGTGCCGGATATTAAGTTCGCGTACGATGATACACTGGAAAAAGCAGCGCGAATCGATGAATTGCTGAATAATCTGTAAATAATTATTTTTTTGCGAATTTTAACCTTGCGAATGCGGCAATACTATACTAGTATATGCCAAGTATAGCATAGGTGAGTTTGTATGAAGCAATCTAATATCCGAAATTTTTCAATTGTAGCGCATATTGATCATGGGAAATCGACTTTGTCGGACCGATTGATTGAATTTACAGGCGGTCTGCAATCGCGCGAGATGAAGGCGCAGGTATTGGATTCTATGGATATTGAACGTGAACGTGGTATCACGATTAAGGCGCAGACTGTGCGGTTGAACTATACCGCAAAAAATGGCGAAACATATCAATTAAACCTGATGGATACGCCGGGACATGTGGACTTTTCATACGAGGTGTCACGGTCGCTGGCCGCGTGTGAAGGGGCACTGGTTCTGGTGGATGCAACCCAGGGGGTTCAGGCCCAGACGTTGGCGAATGCATATCTGGCGTTGGATAATGATTTGGAAATGCTGCCTGTTTTGAACAAGATTGATTTGCCGTCCAGTGATGTAGAGGGGACGCGTGAACAAATTGCAGATGTGATTGGACTGGATGCTGGGGATGCTTTGGCTGTGTCGGGCAAGACGGGCGATGGTGTGCCAGAATTGCTGGAAGAAATTGTGACTAGGTTGCCACCACCGCATGGTGATGAAACGGCACCAACACGCGCGCTGTTGGTCGATTCGTGGTACGATTCTTATCTGGGGGTCGTGATTTTGGTGCGCGTGGTTGATGGAACTTTGGCACGTGGTCAGAAAATTAAGTTTATGGCAACAGGTGCAGAATATGTCGTGGATAAAATTGGGTACTTTACGCCAAAGATGGTGAATGTCGATAAACTGCATACCGGGGAAATCGGATTTATTATTACAGGTATGAAGACAATTCATGACTGCAAGGTGGGGGATACGATTATCGATGTGCGGGCAGATAGTGCGCTGCCGTTGCCGGGATTTAAGCCGTCGGTGCCGGTGGTGTTTTCTTCGTTCTTTCCGGTCGAGGCAGATGATTATCCTACATTCCGTGAAAGTGCAGAAAAGTTGGCACTGAATGATGCGTCATTTATGTTCACCGTGGAAAAGTCGTCCGCATTGGGGTTTGGTTTGCGGTGCGGGTTCTTGGGGCTGTTGCATATGGAAATTATCAGCGAAAGATTGTCGCGCGAATTTAATCTGAACTTGATAAATACTGTGCCGAGTGTGTTGTATAAAATTCATATGCGTGATGGCAGTGTTGTCGATTTGGAAAATCCGGCCGATATGCCAGAGCCTACAAAAATCGCAAGTATCGAAGAACCTTGGGTGCGCGCAACAATTATGATGCCTGATAAATATATGGGCGGAATTATGTCGCTGTGTGCAGAAAGACGCGGTGTCCAGGAAAATGTTTCGTATGTCGGTAATCGTGCCGTATTGGTGTACCAGTTGCCTTTGGCGGAGATTGTGTTTGATTTCTATGACAGGGTAAAGTCGATTTCGTCGGGTTATGCATCGTTTGACTATGTCGTGTATGGGTACCAGGCGTCCGATTTGGTAAAGGTGAATATCTTGGTGAATGAAGAAAATGTAGAGCCTTTATCTTTTATGTGTCATCGGTCTTTTGCGGAAAAACGCGGGCGGCAGATTGTCGAAAAATTAAAAGACTTGATTCCAAGACATCAATTCAAAATTCCGTTGCAGGCGGCAATCGGTGGCAAGATTATCGCGCGCGAGACAATCGCAGCATATCGCAAAGATGTGACCGCAAAATGTTATGGTGGGGATATTACACGTAAGCGCAAATTGCTGGAAAAACAAAAAGAAGGTAAAAAACGTATGCGTTCATTCGGAAATGTAGAAATTCCACAAAGTGCGTTTATTAATGCGTTAAAGGTATCGTAAAAAAAGGGTTTGTAATGAATATTTTGAAGTATGTGAAAAATAATTCTATAGCACAGATGCGCAATGATTGGAATGAATATAAAAACTTGAAAACTTTGGTCAAGCAGGCAGAAAAAGATATGGCAAAAGTGGGACGGCAACTGGTTAGTTATTGTGATACAAATGCTGGTCATAAAATATCTTGTATTAATTTGTATGTAAATTTTGTTGACTTGTTACAGTCGCAGTCGTGCATTCTTTATGAAGAAGATTGCCCAGGGTTTACATTGGCTTATGATATGAAAAAATGCCAGAATAAGACGTGCTCGATGTGGAAGACATATAATTCCTTTTATGATGCAAAACAAAAGTTAAACCAACTGGAATTGGAATATAAAAAATTCTGGGCAAATAAGTTTGTGCATGTGAAATAAAAAAACAAGGGGGCCCATTATGGCACACCAGTTTTATTTTAATCCGTATATTTTGGACAATCTGCCGGCGCCGGCCAAGGGATTTGATGTCGTGCAGGATATTTCAGAACCAAGATTGCGTATGTATATAACCAGTCGTGGGGTAAAAACTTTTTTCGTGCGTAAACGGGTGCGCGGTAAAGATAAACGGATACTGATTGGTAAGTATCCAGATGTTGATATAGAGTATGCTCGCAGTGCGGTGCCACAGATTTTGGAAAATGCGGCAAAAAAACCGCCTGTGCGCAGAAAAAAAATTACATTTAAACAATTTTTAGACTTGTATCTGGCCAACAAGGTGCGTCGTGGCGAAGATTCGCAGATGAAACTGATGCGGGCAATAAATCGGCATTTGAAGGGGCTGTTCGATAAAAAAATATCCGAGATAAAATCTGAAGATGTGCGAATCTGTGTGAAAAATATTCGTGGCGCAGCAATCGCTGCGCGTATGCAGGAATTGTTGCAAAGTGTTTTTAATTATGCGCTGGAAATGGGGTATGTGAAATCTAATCCTGTGGTGGGAATGGACAAGATACAACAAAATCGTCGTGTGCGTCCATTAAACAGGGCTGGGATGCAGCGGTTGATAAGTGCGATAAACGATATTGATGATATTATTTTGCGTGGTGCATTTTTAATGCAGGTTTATGGATTTGCATCACGGTCGAAAATTTTTTCTATGGCATGGGAAGATTTGGATTTTAATCATGATATGTGGAATTCGTATCCGTTGTCAGACAGGGCGATTGTGTTGTTGCAGGATTTTCCCCAAGATGGACAATGGGTGTTCCCAGGACGTGGTGGAATGCACTTGATGGACCCGCGTACCGCATGGAAACGGGTGGCCAAGGCAGCAGGAATTCCAAATCTGACAATGGATGATGTACATAAATTTTTAATGAGGCAGCTGGTGTGGGCATCAGACAAAGAAGATTTGCGTGTGAATATGAATAATTTGTTAGACGATGTTTGCGGAGATGGCATATAATTTGGTGTTTGTTATGGTTTGTTATAATTCCTTGACACCTGTTTTATAAAATGATAGCTTAGTAGTTAATGACGGTCGTGGTATGGACCTAACAATTTAACTAAAACAAAGGAAATGAAATGACAACTTTTGAAAAAGTGAAGAAAATAGTAGTTGAAAAATTGGGCGTGTCAGAAGACAAAGTCACAGAAACTGCAACATTTGTTAATGATTTGGGTGCGGATTCTTTGGACGTTGTTGAATTTGTTATGGAAGTTGAAAAGGAATTCGATATCACAATTCCAGATGATGCAGCAACAAAATTGGAAAAAGTTGGCGATGCTGTAAAATACATCGACGAACATAAAAAGAACTAATTTTGTGTTTGGTTAGTTTGTCCGCCGGAATCACGGCGGATTTTTTTATTGTCTTTTT
>JAWPOG010000001.1:0-12462 GCA_033345155.1 Alphaproteobacteria bacterium
TATAATCATCAATACAACCAATATGGCAATTAATGTCCACATTAAAATGCGTGGGAATTTAGATGTTTTTTTTCTTTTTAGTGGCATGTGGCGCGTCCTGTGGTTTTATATTGTGTCAAAACTGTTCATAAATATACCAGCACCCGCAATTATAATCAATGGCGGCGCAATAATAGATAGTATCGGTGGCAGGGTGCCGGTCGCCCCCAATGCATTGAACATGTTGATAAGAAAATATACCGCAAAGCAGGTAATGATACCCAGGCTGAATTTTATCCCAAAGCTGTAATTGCGACGTTGTTTAGTTTGAGAAAATGCAACCCCCAATGTCGCCATAGATACCATTGTTAAAGGTAGAAATAATAGAGTCCACAGTTGTACACGATGACCACGTACCGGTACGCCAATAGATTCCATGCGATGAATAAAATCAGGTAATTGCCAGAATGAAATCTGATCCGGTTGCAGATATCTGTCCAAAACTGTTTGCGGGGTGATAAGGGTTTTTTGAACCCAGTTGCTGTGTGAAATTGTGCCGTCAGAATGCCAGATTGTTGCGTTGTTGGCGGACAGCCCCGTGTCAGACAGGGTTATTGTGTCGGCCTGGATGCGGTTTGTTAGTTTGAACTGGGGTGACTGGGTGTAAATTGTTGCGTGTTCGAATATCAGGATATTGCCAGCCTTGTGCATGTTTTTTGCATTCATGGTAATAAAGCCGTTGCTGGATTCTTCGCGCAGCCAGATTGTGTCATCTATTAATTGTAGGTGGTCAGGGGTGATGTTTTGTATGCTGATGTTAACAGAATAGGGATTGACAACTGTTGTGGCAAATACCCCAATTAAAAACGCACCAACCAAGAATGGTTTGGTCGCCTGGTACGGGGATAGGCCCGCACTGGAAATAATAATGTTTTCAGAGGATTTTGTCAGATTGTAGGATGTCAGCAGGGTGCCCATAAATACCGCCAATGGTAAAAACATTGGGATGTATTCTAATAATCTAACCCATGATTCATAAAAGGCGGCAAATGCCGTCGGATTGGAGGGCAGACGTTCCACAAATGTCACCGCCAATATAATTCCGCATACGACCAGCATAACAAGGCCGATGCCGAAAAAAAATCGACGCAATAAAAAACGAGTTAAGATAGTTGTCCTGAACATGTTATGTATAGTATAACCTTAAATTTCATAATTGCAAAATTAAAATGTTTGCTTATAATTTGGTAGATGATTTGTAAACAAGGAAGTTGATATGGACAAAAAGCCTATTTCGCGTGCGGGATTTGATTCGTTGATTAAAGAGTTAAAAGATTTGCAGGAAAATCAAAGGCCCGAGATATTAAAGACTGTGCAATGGGCGCGGTCGCTGGGGGATTTGTCGGAAAATGCGGATTATAGTGCGGCGCGTGAAAAACAGCGTCAGATTGATGCGCGGATTCGCTTTATAGAAAATGTGATTGAACATGCCGCGGTGATTGATGTGGATTCATTGACTGGGAATCGCGTGGTGTTTGGTGCGCGTGTTGTCGCCGAAGACGAGGATGGCAATAAAATGCAATGCAGGATATTGTCTGATATTGAATCGGATGGGCGGACAGTCATTTCTTGTACCTCGCCCGTTGGGCGCGCAATGATTGGGCGGTGTGTGGGGGATACTTGTATTGTAAAGTTGCCCGGTGGTGAAAAAGAGTATGAAATTTTGTCCGTTTCGTTCAAAGAATAGGACACAGAGATGGTGGTTCGCATTTTGCCGGATTTTCTTATCAATCAAATCGCCGCCGGCGAGGTGGTAGAGCGTCCCGCAAGTGTGGTTAAAGAACTGGTGGAAAATGCGCTGGATGCTGGGGCAGATCAGATTTTAATAGATGTGACCGATGGCGGGCGAACGCTTATCAGTATTGTAGATAACGGTGCGGGGATGTCTCGTGATGATTTGGCGCGGGCTATTACACGACATGCGACATCAAAATTGCCGACAGATGATTTGCTGAATATAAATTTTATGGGATTTCGAGGCGAGGCTTTGCCGTCAATTGCATCTGTGTCGGATATGACAATTGATACTTGTAATGGGGTGGATGCAAATGGCTGGAAAATTAATGCGACAACACAAGAAATTCGGCCGTCTGATTGGGAAAGCGGAACAAGGATTCGGGTGGAAAATTTGTTTGCAAAAACACCTGCACGATTAAAGTTTTTGCGTGGTGATCGGGCAGAGATGATGTCTGTGTTGGATGTGGTTAAGCGGTTGGCCATGGCGCGAAATGATGTTGGGTTTGTGCTGAATAATAAATGGAGATTTGCGAAAAATCAGAATTTGCTGTCCAGAATCGAAGCAGTGATGGGGGCAGATGTTGCGGGGCGTATGTTGGATGTTGATGCTGTGTCGGGCAGTAATTCAGAAATGAGATTGACCGGATTTATATCCGAGCCGACTTTGCGGCGTGCATCATCTGTGGACCAATATTTATTCGTTAATGGGCGTCCGGTCAAGGACAAGGTTCTGGTTGGTGCGTTGCGGGCTGCGTATATGGATGTTATGCATGCACGGGAATTTCCGTTGTGTGCGCTGTATTTGACGGTGCCAACAGGGGCGGTGGATGTTAATGTGTCGCCCGCCAAGACCGAAGTGCATTTTTTAGAGCCTAATCATGTGCGTTCGTTTATTATAAAAAGTTTGCGTGACAGATTAAGTAAGACGATGGTGCAAAATGTTGCGGTGTGTCCGAGGAGTGTGCCAGATTTGGGTTTGTGTGTTGGGGCAGAGCCGATTAAATTTGACTTTGGTATTCGGCAGGATGTTTTTCAAGTCCGTGATGATGTAAAGTTGCCGAACAGATTAAATTTGACTGAAAACAAAATACAAAATGAAAATGTTGATAATCTGGTTCAGTCGGATTTGCCGTTGGGGCGGGTCGTGGGACAGGTTGGCAATAAGTATATTATTGCGCAGAAAGATGACAATATGGTGATTGTTGATCAGCATGCCGCACATGAAAGAATTACCTATGAAAAATTGCGCACGCGTAAAATTAAGACTCAGCCGTTGTTGACGCCGATTGTGGTGAATATGCGCGTCGAAGATGTTATGGCGGTTTTGTCAGTTGTGGGTGAATTAAAGTCTGCTGGGTTGGTAATTGGCGAGTTTGGTGATGCGACCGTTGCAATATTTGAAAAGCCTGCTGATTGGGATTTGGATTGGGCAGAATTGTTGCACGCTGTTGCGGACGAGGTGCGCGCCAATGGACATTCGTCACAACTGAATGAAAAATTGCATTTGAAATTGGCAAATTGGGCGTGTCATAGGTCTGTAAGGGCGGGACAGAAACTGGATTTGTTGCAGATGGATGCACTGTTGCGGGATGTTGAACGGACCGAAAGGGCGGGACAATGTAATCATGGACGGCCTGTTTATAAATTTATTGCGATGGCTGAAATTGACGGGTGGTTCGAACGGTTATAATTTCTGTATTTTTTCTTTACTTTTGTGGTCTGATTTACTATTGTGCAAATATTAAATACCAAGGAGAAATATAATGGAACAAACAATTGATGTTGTTGATACTGCTGTACAGACAGCACCAGCCGCCCAGCAAAATGGTTTTTGGGGTATGGTTTTATATTGCGTTGTTGTTTTTGGAATTATTTACCTGTTTATGGTGCGTCCAAATAAAAAGCGTATGGCAGAATATCAAAAGATGCTGGATTCTTTGCAGGTGGGTAATCGTGTAATGGCAGCCGGTATTTATGGAACAATTAAAAAAATCAACGAAAAAACAATAGAAGTAGAAGTCGCAAAGGGCGTTGTTATCGAAGTTAATAAAAATGCCGTCGCGTCTGTTGAGTAATAAAGGGTTTGGGTATGTTTAAGAAACTGGCGGTTGTTTTTATAGCAGTGTTTTGTGTGTTGTTGGCTGTGCCAACAATGGCGCCGAAATTGACACCGTATTTTCCATCGTGGATTGGGCCTGTGTCTTTGGGATTGGACCTGAAGGGTGGCGCGCAACTGTTATTAGAGGTGGACACAAATACAATGTTCCAGGAAAAAGCGGAACAGTTGTATGAAGAAACTCGTTCGGCTTTAATTGATAGAGAAAAAGGTGTTATCCGTTTTTCAAATTTGCGTAATCATGATGGGGTTGTGTCGTTGGTTGTGCGCAATGAAGAAGAAGTGGCAGATGCAAAAGGGCGTTTGAAACGCGTGTTCGCCGGTGCGGTTGATGTTGAATCAGAAGGCAAGACAATAACATTGTCTTATTCTGATAAGCAAAAGCAGGAAATGGTTAATGATGCTTTGGCGCGCAGTATTGAAATCGTTCGTCGTCGTATTGATGCGCTGGGGACAAAAGAGCCTTCTATCCAAAGTCAAGGCGGAAAGTATATTTTGGTTCAGTTGCCGGGGGTGGATAATCCTGAACGTATCAAAGAATTGATTGGTCAGACGGCAAAAATGTCGTTCCATCTGGTGAACGAGTCTGTGTCGGCTGAACAAATTCAATCTGGACGTGCGCCAGCGGGTACTGAATTTTTGCCGTATATTGATGCGCCAGATTCGGTTGTGCCAGTGTACAGCAGGGTAGAGGTGTCGGGCGAGTCTTTGAAGGATTCGCAGGCGGAATTTGACCAGCATAACATGCCGGTTGTGTCAACTGTGTTTGATGCGTCGGGCGCGCGTCGTTTCGCAAAATTAACAACGGAACACGTCAATGAGCGATTCGCGATTGTACTGGACGGCAGGGTTTTGTCCGCACCTGTTATTCGTGAACCGATTCCAGGCGGACGTGGGCAGATTTCTGGCGGATTTTCGTTGCAAGGGGCAAAGGATTTAGCGGTGTTGTTGCGATCGGGGGCGTTGCCTGCGCCGTTGCAAGTTATCGAAGAACGTACTGTTGGTGCGGGATTGGGGGCGGACACTATTGCCGGTGGTAAAATTGGTGCGATTGCGGGCGTTATCTTTATCTTTATATTCCTGTTGCTGGTCTATCGTGGGTTCGGTGTGATTGCGATGATTTCGCTGATGGTGAATTTGGGCATGATTGTGGGGCTGACCGCGTTGTTTGGTGCGACATTAACGTTGCCTGGGGTTGCGGGTATCGTGTTGACGTTGGGTATGGCGGTTGACGCAAATGTATTGCCGTTTGAACGTATTCGCGACGAAGTGCGTGCCGGAACGCCAACGTTGCGTGCGGTAAATTTGGGGTTTGACCGTGCGTCCAAGGCGGTTTTGGACGGGAATTTAACAACGCTGATTTGCGGGTTGGTTTTGTTCCAATTCGGGGCAGGACCAATTCGTGGATTTGCGGTGACTTTGTCGATTGGTATTTTGACGACCTTGTTTACATGCGTATGGCTGACCCATGTGTTGGTGGATTGGTATATGAATGGTAAGAACAAGAAAATCGGCTTTGTCGGTGGTAAAAAATAAGATTGCAAAGGGGTAGTGTTATGAAATTGCAGGTTATGAAGTTTCGCAAATTGTCGTACATCGTGTCGGGGGCATTGATTTTGTTGTCGGTGTTGTCGCTGTTTGTGCGGGGGCTGAATTATGGTATTGACTTTTCAGGCGGTATCGCAATGGAGGTTAAGCCCGTCGTTCAGAATTATGGTGTCGAACAGATGCGTGCCCAGTTGAGTGAATTTAAACCAGAGTTACAAACTGTTGACGGTGATGCGATTTTAATCCGTTTGGGGCTGCCGCGTGGGGCGACCGATGCTGCGCAAAACGAACGCGTGTCGGAAATCAAAAATATATTGGGTGACAATGTAGAATATTCCCAGGTGCAGGTGGTTGGGCCAAAAATCGGGGGCGAACTGGTGCGAGGCGGTATTTTGGCAATCTTTTTCGCCTTTGTTATGATGGCAATTTATGTTTGGATTCGATACAAGGGCGGTTATGCCGTTGGGGCGTTTTGTTCGCTGTTTGTGGACTTTGTGTTGATGTTCGGATTCTTTTCTATCACAGGACTGGAATTCAATCAGACGGCGATCGCGGTTATTTTGACAGGTATTGGCTATTCGGTTAATGACAAGATTGTGAATTATGATCGAATTGATGAAAACGTAAAAAAATATCATAAAATGCCAATAGACAGGTTGATTGATTTGTCTGTTAATGAAATGTTGCGGCGTACAATGTTGACCAGTGTTTCAACATTGTTAGCAATGGTCGCTTTGGCGATATTTGGTGGACAAAGCCTGCGTGAATTTGCCTATGCAATGGCATTCAGTGTGGTGATGGGGACGTTTACCAGTATCTATGTTTCTAATATTATGTTGTATCACTTTAATTTGCGTGATGCAGATAAGGATACAGATAAATTAGATAAATAATAGGTGTGGCATGCGCTTGTTGGGGGGACGGAATATGGGAATAAAAAAGTTTTTTGTTTTTATGACATTAATTCTGGGGGCGACATATGGCGCAGGGGCGGCTGGTTTGTTCTTTGAGGACGAGCCGATTCAAGGCGGGTTGCCAGTGTTTGAGGTATCAAAAACATTTGCCGAGATTTATAGAAAACTGGATGATGTAAATTGGGCTGGGAAAAATCTGAATGTTGCAATCGAAAGTCTGGAAAATTTAAGTAAGCCCGCACATGTGGCGGCAACTGATGAACGGGTTGTGTTGGTGTGGGGTGATGATATTGTGGCAAATTATCCGCGTCCGGTTGCCAAGGACTGGGATGGGTTTGGCGAAATTACAACTGCACTGATATTAAAGTTGCGGGCATATGACCCGAATTTGCGTGCCTTGTCAGAAAGCGAGATGTATCAGGTGGTTGTGGACAGTTTGGTTCGTGGTCTTGATGAAAATGGACGCTATATTTTTTCAAAGGTTGCTGAATTGGCCGAAGATGGAAGGTTGTTGACCAGTGTTGGTATCGAAGGCGCACGAGATGAACGCGGGAATTTTCGTATTACTGGGATTTATAAAGGTGCGCCAGCCGATATGGCAGGTATTCGTGCCGGTGATATAATTGAGCAGATTAATGGGCGATTTGTGACCGAGATGTCGGATGATGAATTGGCTGCTGTTATGACTGGGTTTAATTCGGGAACCTCTAAAATTCATTTGCTGACCCCAACAGGGAACAAGGATGTTGTGTTGCGGCGGGCAACAATTGTGTCTGCGGATGCCGATATTGTGCACAGGGCTGACCCAAGTATAGGTGGAGTGTTGGAAATTATTGTGCACAGGGTGTCTGAGGGGGCGGTCAATATTGTGAACGAGGCCTTGGCACGATATCCTGATGTTTCGGGGATTATACTAGATTTTCGTGTGACGGGTGGTGATGATGAACGAGCAGCAGCCAAGTTTGCGGGGCTGTTTATGGGGAAAAAGCCTGTTATGCGGGTTGTCGAGACGGCTTCGAGCGAGGTTGAGGTTATCCCAGGCGGGGATGCGGTGACAAATGTGCCGGTGGTTGTGTTAATAAGTGATCAGACACGGGGTACAGCCGAGGCGTTGGTGGCGTCTTTTTACGAGAATAGGCGGGGGGTATTGGTCGGAACCCCAACAGCGGGACAGGCGCGTATTGCATCCAGTATCGATTTAAGTAATGGTGGGGCGTTAGAGTTGTTGAATAAATCAATCAAAACAGGGCAAGGGCGGATTATTGATGGTCGTGGGATTTTTCCGATTGTGTGCTTGTCTAATATTCGTACCAATCAGCAGCAAGATGCGTTTTTTCTGAATGTGATAAATAATGATTTTAATGCTCAAGATTTTAATAGGGATACAAGTATCAGCGCAGAACAAATTCGTCGTGGGTGTCCGGTTATTGCAAATGGGGCGGATGAAGATGCTGTGTCGGCTGCGATGGCGGTTAAAATCTTGACCGACAGAAGTGTTTATGATGGTTTGATGGGAAATTAAAATAGAGCAGGGGTTGTTGGGATGTTTTTAACAAAAGATAATCAAATTAAATGGCGCAAGATGGGGTGGGCTGCATTGATTGTGACTGCCTTGGTTGGGATGGGTATCGCATGGTTTGATAAGCCACTGTTTTTATTTTTGCGTCAATTTGATTGCGATATATGGCGTTGGGTGCATATGATTTTTGACGATAAAGTCTGGATTTTTGGTTCTTTGATTGCGGTGTTGTTTTTTTGTGTTAAAAAGTGTGTAAAAACAGATTGTAGTTTTATAAAATGTGTAAATCGGTTGAATTTTTGGGTTTTTTTGCGTAATTTTTTAGTAAATATAAAGAGTAATAATGCGTTTTTGATATTTTGTAGCGTTTTGTGTGCTGGGGTTGTGGTAAAGGTGTTAAAGACTGTGGTTGGGCGTGCACGACCGATATTTTTCGAAGCGTTGGATATGACTGGATTTTTCCCGCCGTCGTTGGAGTGGGCTTTTAATTCCATGCCATCTGGACATACGGCGGTCAGTTTTGCGGGGTTGGTTATGATTGGTATGTTGGCGCCACGATACAAGGCTGTGACATGGTCTTTGGCGGTTGTTATTGGATTTTCAAGGGTGGCAATTGGGGCGCATTGGCCCAGTGATGTAATGTTGGGGGCATTTGTTGGTATGGTTGTTGCGGATATTGTAAAAAGTCGCCTGCTGTCAAGAAAATAAAAACCCGCCATCAGGCGGGATTTTTTATTTTGCTTGTTTCTGTTCATATAACTGAGCAAAGTCCACTGGCTGCATCGCAAAGGTTGGGAAACCGGATTCCGAAGTCAGGCGAGTAATCAATGCGCGTACTGCAGGGAATAACAATGTTGGTACATTAATTAATAATGTGCGTTTTTTTGCTTCTTCGTCTTTTTCTTCTTCCATTTGGACCAGGCCAGAATATGTGGATTCAATCAGGAAAATAGATTTGTCGCCGGCGTCCAGTTTTGAATGAACCTTGGTAATCAAATCAACCATGAACAGGTTGTTTTCTGCGCCCTTGATTTGAATGTCGATGTTTATTTCTAGTTTAGCCTGGCCGTTATCGGATTTAAAGAATAATTCTGGTACGTTTGGGCTTTCGAATGAAATGTCTTTCAAAAATTGTGAAATAATATTAAATTTTGCCATTATAATTTCTCCTTCGGTCTGTTTTGGCTAAAATGTAGTCTGGACTTGCATCCTGGTTTTATGCTAATATAACATCAGAAAAAAAATTTACAAGTGGGGGGAAGGACCAAAAATGCTTTTTTTAACAAAAAAAACAGTTTTGAATGGGATTTTAGGGGTTTTGTGTGCGTTTGTCTTGGCATCGTGCGATGTTTCGGCACCAACTGTGACAGGTGATAATTCGGTAATACCATCTAATTTCAAACAGGTGTCGTATAGTGAGTTGCCAGGCTGGCGCGAGGATGATGTGCGGTATGCTTTGCAGGCATTTCGAAATTCGTGTAATGCAAAAATTCAATATACTGGTCGGTTGATTCCAGATAAAGAATTGTTTGCAGAGAAATGCAGAATGTTGCCAAGTGCAAGTGCAGATGTGGCGACTGTGCGTGCGTGGTTTGAATCTCATTTTCAGCCGTATCAGATTTTTGATAATAGTGGTGGTGACAAAGGGACCTTTACGGGGTATTATTCGCCGATAATTCCTGCGTGCCGTACCAAAACGGCCCAATGTAACGAGCCTTTGATGGGAATCCCAACTGATGGGCGTACGTACAAGGGCGTGCCAAAGAAAGATATTGTGGAAAATCAAATCGGACGCGTTCTGTATTGGGCAAATATTGTTGATGTTCAAAATATTCAAATCCAGGGCTCTGGTAACCTGCGACTGGAGGACGGCACAGATGTGAAATTGAACTTTGCGGCCGTCAATGATTTGCCGTTCAAGTCAATTGGTGAAGAATTGCGCAATCGTGGTATTCGACCCCAGGGGGGATTTTCGTCCGAGGCGGTATGGCAACATTTAAGACAAAATCCTGAGTTAGCCAAAGATGTGATTTATAAAAATCCGCGGTATGTTTATTTCTATGAATCTGTGCCACCAGATGTTGTTGGGAAGTTGGGGACGCCTTTGTCCAAAATTCGTAGTATAGCAATGGATGATGATTTATATACACTGGGGTTACCAGTTTATGTGAATACTAATTTATCTGATGGGCAGGCTTTTCGGCGCTTGATGATCGCTCAGGATACAGGCAGTGCTATCCGCGGTTGGATTCGTGCAGATATCTTTTTCGGCAAAGGTGACGAAGCCTATAAATTCGCCCAGGGCCAACATGCCCAGGGTCAAATGTTTATCCTGATGCCCAAAGAATACACCTATGTCAAACCACGATAAGAAATTTGATGAACGCAGTAAAAGACCACAGACCATTGGCGGGGCGTTGGGTGGTTTAATCAAAATATTTGGCGTGCGGGCGTCCGATTCTGATTTGGTGGCGCGCTGGGACGAGATTATGGGGACAGATATTGCATCGGTTGCACGATTGGCAGCAATTAAAAAAAATCGTGATAACAGTTTTAATGTTGTGATTCGGCCTGCACATCCTGCGTATGCATTGCAATTATCGTATCAATCGGACGAGATTATAAAACGAATTAACAAATACTTTGGATATGATGCAGTGGGAAAAATAAGTTTTAGAAAATAATGGGGACACAGGATGAATTTTCTTTTTTTTATTGGTTTTGTTTTTGTTGGCGTAGCGGTGGATTTGACATATAATCCCACGGATAATAATTGGATTGGATTACTTGCATTTATTGCAACATATTTATTATTTCAGCTAATTACTATTCACACAGAATATATAACCATAAAATCAAAACAAATACAAAGGACTAAATTATTAGGGCTGAAACGATATATAATAAAAACAACCAAAGGGCAAACCCTAATAAATATTAATGACTTTTTTATACTAAAATTTAATGCAAAAAAGTTACACCAAGAACTTAAAATCGGAAAAACTTACAAAATAAAAACATATCGTTTTGGTCTGAATTTTTCATATCCTTATAATATATTGTCTGCCACAGAAATAAAAACATCTGTACGCAAGAAATCTGGGAAAAAATCAAAATGAGCAAACGCGTACTGGGTATTGACCCGGGTTTATTACATACTGGTTGGGCGGTCGTTGACACCGCGGGGCAAACGCGTAAATATGTCGCCAGCGGTGTGATTTTGCCAAATACAAAATTAGAAATGTCGCAAAGACTGGTCACGATTTTTCGTGAAGTAACAAAACTGTGCGACACTTTTTTACCAGACGAATGTAGTATTGAAATAACATTTGTAAATAAAAATCCAAAAACAACATTGATTCTGGGGCATGCGCGTGCGGCAGCGATTGTGGCGGTGGCAAATCGTGATGTTCCGATTTTTGAGTACGAGCCAAATAAAATAAAAAAAGCTTTGACCGGAGTAGGGCATGCCGATAAAACTGCAATTAATAAAATGGTGCAGATTTTGTTGCCGTGTGCAAAGCCAGGGACCGCAGACGAAGCAGATGCAATTGCAATTGCGTTGGCGCATACTAATATGATGCGTTTTGTGTAAAGAAAATATCGTTCGTCTAGAAATTATAAGTCAGCCCAGCACCATAAAAAGCATAGGAATTGTTTTCTGGTGCCGTGTTGCCGTTGGAAAAATGTTGCATGTATAATTCCAGATTTGTGCATTCTGATAATTGATATGCCGCACCCAGTTTGAAGCTGAATAATAATTTTGAACCAATTCGCTCGTTTTGTTGTGCCTGCATACCAACACCCAGGCCGGTATAGGTATACCATCTGTTGCCATGAAGCAGAATTATATCCTGGGATAACATTGCGATTGGGATTGTGTATTTGTCCCAATGCCATCCATACTTGGTCCCGTGTCCCAGTGTTTGTATGATGTTCAAAGACTGGCGCGCGGGCATACTAAAGAATGTTGTGGGTTGTGAATACTGAATGTGCAGCATATTAAAAGGCACAAATTGTGTCGGTGGGGCCAGTAAAAAACCACTGTTTACACCCCAACCAAAATTGAAGGCAATCTGGTTTTCATAGCCGTTAAAAAACGGGTTGTTTTCTGCGTGGGCAATCGCTGGGGCAGAAAATAATAATAAAGTGCATACGATTTTTTTCATAAGGCAGATTGTATCATGATCTGGACATTGGTTCAATATAATTTATTAAAAAATATAATTATTGCAAATAAGAATGAAATCGTATTTTTTGTTTTGCTTGCAATTGCAAAAAATATTGTTATAATTTCTGTCGCTTGGCAGCGTAGCTCAGTGGTAGAGCAGAGGAATCATAATCCCCAGCCCTAGATTTGTATTGAGTGCTGTTGAGTATGAATAACCTGGGTTTTCCGCAACATTGACCGAGGTTAGGATTTGTAAAATTTTGTTGCGAGAATGATTAAGATTGTTCTAAACTGTTGGATAGTTTTACATAGACTAGACATAGAGATGGACACAAGTTTTGGCAGCGTAGCTCAGTGGTAGAGCAGAGGAATCATAATCCTTTGGTCGGGGGTCCGAATCCCTCCGCTGCTACCAAGA
>JAWPOG010000013.1:0-4239 GCA_033345155.1 Alphaproteobacteria bacterium
GGCGGGCGACACTGCAATTTCCAGATGCAACAAAATCGCACAAAACTGTAAAAAGCAAGACAGCGGCCTGGCATCGCGCGCAATGAATGTATTCGCCACACTGCGTGTTGATGCAGAAAAACAAATTGCCGCGGACGAGAAAAGATTATATGCACTGCGTGATTCCATGGGTGTTGCCTGCAAACGCCTGGGGGCTATGTTTGACGAACGCACACTGGATTGTGTTTATACGGTCAATTTCTATGCGGGCGAAGACAACACACTGTACGCATCGAAAAAGGCATACGCAGGTTCTTCATTCAGTTGCACTCCGAACTGGTTTGGCATTGACATTACGACATTCATGGAAAACGCGATGCGTCTGACTCGCGAACAAAAGTCTGCATCAGCTGCTATGCTGGGTTCGGGTATTGGTACAGCAACTGGTGCAATATCATCTGGCGCAATAGACCGCGCCGTTGACCGGCACCAGGCCGAGCAGGCCCTTAAAGAAGCCCAGGGGGGGGGGGGCAAAAAAAGCCCTAAAAACAAATAATAACAGCAACAGAACCGAAAAAAAGGAAAACAAGGCAAATACAAAATCTGTACAAAACACATCGCAACAAACAAATCAAACTAAAAAATCAGCTATGCCACAGAAACCGGACCCGGAAAGTCCAACATTTGAGCTACAGAAAAAAATGTATTATAAATAATCTATATTCAGAAATCATCGTTACAGGCCAAAAACAATCTGATAACATAAAGGCAAACACTGAAACAAGAAAAATAAAATAAGGTTGAACATCCAGAAATATTAAATACCAACCATGAAAAAATTATTACTTATCTTTTCTATTTTCGCAATCACCACCCTGCCTGCAATGGCTTCTGCAAACAGCAAACAAAAAGCCGAAATAAACGCGGCGGCAGAATGGAACCAAATGCTATTTGATAATGACTTTTTGCTCCCGGAAAAGTATACCCCAAAAAAAAATGAAATAATAAACGCACCTGTATCTCAGTCTACAGAAGGCACATGCAATGGGAAACCCTACAAATGTAACGTTGGCGACATATTGAATGAATGTTCTCCATGCCCTGAATTTGTCGCAGAACTGCAAATAGAGGAACAGTTTATAAACGAATACGTCAGAAAAAAATGTAACAATTCCACCGAACCAACAGCCACTTCTGGTGCAAAAGAAGTTACCGTTACAAAATGTAACCCCGACACGAAAAATGGCATTACAGCAAAGAAAGACTTTGATGGAGTATGCGTCCCCACCGAATGCCTGTCACCACGTTGGGAATTATCCGACAATGACAAACGCGCAAAGTGCGTTGAACAAAAATGCAAAATTGAAAACGGCACCGGTGAATGGACCCCCGATGGCAACACATGGAAATGCACGTTAAAAAGATGTAAAAAGGGCTATAAACACGACAAAGAAAAAAACAAATGTTCGCGTGATGGCGAACCCGACGCCAATGAAGATGATGATACGGCAACAACGGACACTTCACCAAGCAATGATGAAGACGAGCAAACACAACAAAATGAATCGCGCCTGTCCGAAACCGACCCCCTGGCAAAAATCGATGAACTGCGCGACAATGCCGAAGCAATGCGGGCCAAAGAACAATCGGCTGCCAACAAATTACTGGGCGCTGCGGGCATTGGCACAACTGGTATTGGCGCCATGCAAACGGCATCCGCCATGGCTGAACAAAATGCGGACGCAGATGCAGAACGCACCATGCGTGCATACCTGGCGACTTTCCATTGTGATTATGGGGCGGGAAAAAGTATCCAGGGCGGGCAATCCAATATCGACCTGCCGGGTGGCAATGAATTAATTGGTCTGTATTCTGAATATGTAAATCTGGCCAATGATTTAAAGGTTCGCAAAAACGCCCTGAATATTCGCCCAGGGATTGAATCTGAACCGATTTTGGACGCGGCAACATCCGGTTTATACGATGATGTTGCGATTGGAACAACGTCCGGCGCATACACATCACTGGCGCGTGCGTTGATGGATCCCAACGGGGCGGATGCCGCCGCCTGGGCCCAGCAAAAATCCGACACCGCCGACAGGAAAAAGGCCGGCATGATTACCGCAGGCATTGGTGTGGCGGGTTCGCTGGCCGCTAACCTGGCAATCAATCATTTTGAAAATAAAAAAAGCAAAATTTTAACCGAATTGCAAACGGAAATCGCTGACATTCCCCCACAAACCGCACCCTGCCCCAATGGCACCACAGGCGACCAACACCCCAATTGCACATGCGACGACAAAATATATAATCCAAACAGTAAACGTTGCGAGCCGTGTCTTGGCAACCAAATTGTCAATAATAACAATTGCCAGTGCCCAGCAAATCTACCTTTATGGGACACAGAACAGGATAAATGTATCGCACGCCCATGCACACCACAATGCACCCCAACCGAAGGCGACCATTTAATAGTTCTACAGGATTGCAGCTGCACGTGCAATGACGGATATGATTATAAAAATGGCAAATGCGTGTGCGAGTCACCAAAGCAATTCCTTGCCCCATCGGGCAAATGTGTGCACTTTATCACACAGCAAGTCACGGTTCCAAAAATAACCAACAACCATACCTACACCATAGTCAACACACATACTACTGTGGACAAAGCATCATTACCCGCCGGCAGTTTATTCAAAATCGGCAGCGCCGAATTACTTAACCAGGCTAAACAGCCACTGAATAATTTTATCGCGCAACTGTCCGAATCAGGTTATACAGACTGCCAAATTACCATCACAGGCTATACTGACCCAGTTGGCAACTCAGCCAGCAACAAAACGCTATCCATAAAACGTGCAGAAGCGGTGAAAGAATATTTTAACGGAAAAAAAGCAGACAACAAATTAATCAAAACAATCAGTTCGAGCGGACTTGGTGAAGCGAACTGTACATGTGGCGCGGGCAAATTACCAGGCGATACCCCAGACACAATCAACGGCCAAAAAATCGACTATAATAATCAAGATTATAAAATCTGTAAAAACAAAGACAGTAATTACTCGTTATCAGGCAATGTACGATATGCGCCATGTCGCCGTGTCGACATAACCGTAAATTGTGATCAAAAAACAACCCAAACAACAACACAAACAACAACATACACCACAAGCCAATAATAAAAATGGGCCAACATTAACAAATGCCGACCCATCAACCTAATAAATACAACAAAATCGTTTATCTCACAATTCTGCGTTGAATTTCTGTACCGATTGGTTGGTAAATCGTAACTGGCTGATACACCTGGTAATGGTCAATCACTTCGGTATGCGTTTTGACACGTACAGGTTGCGCACGTTTTGCACATGGTTTTACATACGATTTCGCACAAGGTTTTGCACAAGGTTTCACATCACGACTGGATGCAAAACGTTCTGTACAACCGCATTTACCACCATATGACGCACCCAAATTGACACGTTCATATACGGCAACCGTTTCAGTTTCTGTATATTGATCAGCGCATGCCACACCACACATAAACAAAGCACTAACCGCAGCCATCAAATATGTTTTCATAAGAACACCTTTATATTTTTTCTGCACACTCTCACACCCCTTTGACAAAATTATACCAACCAAACCTTATTTGTCAATAAAAAAGTTTAATTCCCCAACCGCTATACCCTGCACCCTGATATTCCTGCGCAAACAAATGTTTGCGCGGGTGGAACCAAGCGGAGATGACAAGTCTTAATATTAATTGCTCTTTGCGCTTCAATTAAAAATCCCACCATTTGGCGGGATTTTTTTATTACACGCGACGTACCTTCTTTGGACGACACCCATTGTGTGGGATACGTGTAGTATCAGTAATGGACTGCACAACCAGACCGGCATTCGCCAACCCACGTACAGCAGATTCACGACCCTGACCAATACCACGCATCAAAACATCAACTGTTTTCATACCCATTTCGGCGACTTTCTTACCAACAGCGTCTGCAACAATTGTTGCCGCATATGGTGTGGACTTTTTCGCGCCCTTAAAATTATTTGCCCCAGCGGTTGCCCATGTCAACACGGCGCCAGACTGGTCTGTGATTGTAATACGTGTATTGTTATTAGTCGCAACGACATGTGCAATACCATGCGATACTTTCTTAACAACTTTTTTCTTAGCTTTTGTAACTGCCATTTTATTTTAACCTTTTTTCGATGTCTTCAATTAACTATGGTGTTAATCTCTACCTTATT
>JAWPOG010000002.1:0-2175 GCA_033345155.1 Alphaproteobacteria bacterium
GATTGGGAAATGACAACTTATATTTTTGTATTATTGGGAATAATTATTGTTTTGCTGGTGGCGTTATTAATGCGACGACCAACGGTGGACATATCTGGGCTGAGGGAAGATAATGCCCGTCTGCGCGAACGATTGGCGGAACGGCTGGGCGCACTGAGCCAGAATGCAATAGAACTGAAAAATATTAGTGGAGATATCGCGAATTTCAAGAACATCTTGATGGGTAATAAACAGGCGCGCGGGACATTCGGTGAAAGACAGTTAGAGGATTTGGTGCGCGATATTATGCCACCAGAAACATACGCGTTTCAATGTGTGCTGGATACAGGGGTGCGACCAGACTGTGTTATTCGTCTGCCCTATCCGCCGGGCGATATGATTATAGACAGCAAATTTCCACTGGAAAGTTATAACCGCATGCAAATGGATACAAATGACGGTCTGGCACGCAAGCAATTCGAACTGGACGTGCGCAAACATATCGATGCGATTGGCGAAAAGTATATTATTCCGGGAACAACCGCCGAGTCTGCAATGATGTTTATTGCATCTGAATCTATTTTCGAAACCCTGCATCGCGAATTTCCAGGGGCGGTTGAATATGCCGCACGGAAAAAGGTATTTATTGTGTCGCCATCGACATTATGGGCGACATTAAACACTATTCGCGCGGTTTTGTCAGATATAAAAATCAAACGCGTCGCCACCAAGATTCGCAAGGAACTGGATGCCCTGTTAACCGATTTGGGACGACTGAACGATCGCGCTACAAATGTAGAAAAACATTTCCGTATGACCCAGACAGATATCGAACAATTGCAGATTTCAATCGGTAAAATTGCACCACGGGCGGAAAAACTGCGCGACATGGATTTTGGTGAAGATTGAAATTTATTCCTGTGGCAGGACACCTTGAATTTTTGCTAAATTTTTTACTATGACACAAAGACTTAAAACAGCTGCGGCGGTTGTGCTGGGGATGCATGATGCGTTGGTATCCTTGACTGGGATGATCGGGGGGCTAACATTCGCATTGGCCGACCGGCGTATGATTATTTTATCGGCGGTGATTGCATCTGTGGCGGCAGGGTTGTCCATGGCGGCGTCGTGTTATTTGGCGGAAAAGACAAATGATAATCCACACGCATTGCGCACGGGATTGATGACGGGGGTCGCCTATCTTGGGACGTGCGCGTTTTTGATTTTACCCTTTTTCGTTGTGCCAAATACGCATACTGCGTTGGCGATGTCGTTTGTTATGGCGGTGCTGATCATATTCGGGTGCAATTGGTGCATTGGACGTGTGTGCGCGCGGACATGGTGGAAACGCGCAATTGAAATGCTGATTATTTGCGCAGGGGTATCAATTGTATCATTTGCAATTGGCGAATTTGCACAATATGCATTGGGCATTATGATATAAAAAAACACGCCACACAGATAATAACAATGTGGCGCGTAGATTTCTCCTTTCTGGACTCTGGTCCAAGATAACTTTAACAAAGTTTGCGCATATAACGCAAATGAAAAATTTTATTTATCTTGTGCGACACATACATGTTTTACAGAATATTTCCCAGTGTGCAGAACCGCCCAGTTCAGCAGGACAATTTGATGCGGTGCACAGTTTTGTTTTCTTGGGGTTATAGGCACATTTTCTGCGTGGTTCAGACCATGGCTGTTTGTTTTGAATAAATTTCACACACGAATCAAAAAACTCTGACGCAATATCAATGCCCAAGCAACTGCGAACATGTTTAACACCACGATTCGGACCCGAAAAAACCTCGACATAAACTGAATAAAGTATTTCGCCCTGACGTTTTACCAGATAAACTTGTCCGTATCGCCCCTGATGTTTTTTTACGATATCTTCTATTTTCATATTCTTATCCTGTACCTTGGTTTACCACGGCACATTATAAGACAAACAACAGGATTGTCAACAGATATAATAAAACAAAAAACCGCCCAATGGGCGGTGGAATTCGGTTTTTACGTCAGTCACCCAAAGCCTTGGCGACGGGTGATGATACTGGATTTATTCTGGCGACGACCTACTCTTCCGTGGCTTAAGCCAAAGTACCATCGGCGATACGGGGTTTCCCTGTCTGGTTCGGGATGGAACAGAGGGTGGCTCCCGCTCAATAATCACCAGAATAAATCCAGCGAACA
>JAWPOG010000024.1:0-10626 GCA_033345155.1 Alphaproteobacteria bacterium
AAATTAGTTGCAAAAAAAGCACCAGCGAAAAAAGTTGCTGCAAAACCAGTTGCAAAAAAAGCACCAGCAAAAAAAGTTGCTGCAAAACCAGTTGCAAAAAAAGCACCGGCAAAAAAAGTTGCTGCGAAACCAGTTGCAAAAAAAGCACCAGCAAAAAAAGTTGCTGCAAAACCAGTTGCAAAAAAAGCACCTGCAAAAAAAGTGTGCAAGAAAAAATAATAAAATAACCCCGCATTTGCGGGGTTTCTTAATAAAAGTATCAGTCAGATATTTGCGCATGTCTGACTGATATTTTTTTTGGATAATCCGTAATCTTGGATCCGAATTTTTTTGTCTGATGGCGCATTGTATGCATAACCAGAATACAAAAATTAACCCAGGCATATTGATGCCTATATTCAAATTTTATATACCAAAGGAATTTTACATGTCTGTTTCCATAGATAATGTATTTGTAAAACAATTCGAAGCCGATGTCCATTTAGCATATCAGCAAATGGGTACAAAACTGCGTTCAACTGTTCGCAGCAAATCGGGTGTTGTCGGCGCATCCACTACTTTTCAAAAGGTTGGTCGTGGCACTGCCAGTACAAAATCGCGTCATGGCATTGTGCCGGTGATGAATTTGAATCACGAACCTGTTGAATGTATGTTGTCTGATTATTATGCAGGCGATTGGGTTGACGCATTGGATGAATTAAAAATCAACATTGACGAACGTCGTGTTGTCGCATCTGCTGGTGCATATGCATTGGGACGCAAAACCGATGAATTAATTGTGTCAGCCATGAACAATGCCACTGCAACGGTTGGGGATTATTCAACCGGCTTGACCAAAGATTTGATTTTATCTGCGGTCCAAGTTTTGAACACAAACGATGTTCCAGACGATGGTCGTCGTTTTGCGGTTGTTGGTGTGCGTCAGTGGAACGAACTGTTGTCGATGGATGAATTTGTATCTGCGGACTATGTTGGCGATGCGTTGCCTTTGTTAAATGGTGGTGTTGCCCGCAAATGGTTGGGGATTACATGGGTTCTGTACAACGGTCTGCCATCTACGGATACAAATCGTGATTGCTTTATCTATCATGCATCCAGCATTGGTCATGCCTGTGGTCAAGAAGTCAAATCAGACATCACATGGCATGGCGAACGCGCCGCACATTTCATCAGCAACAGCATGTCCCAAGGTGCAGTTTTGATTGATGGCGATGGTATCGTCCGCATTAAATGTTCAGATGCCGAATAATACAATTTGACCAAAACAAAAGGAAAAACATATGGCTTTTCAGAACAAAAATTTATCAGTCATTGCGTATGCAAATGGATTTACATTGTGGCACTACAGCAGTGCATCTGAAACATTGGCGACGATAACGGCCAACGGCTATTTCAACAATGTAAAAACATTGATGAACATAGGTGATATTATCATTATCAACGCATCTGATAATACCGCAATTAAGAAAATTAATATTACAGACCTGAATGTGACAACGGTTGCATTGGCATAACATACTTTTTTTCTCCTTTCCTTTACGGGTCGGCAAAAATTTGCCGACCTTAAAACATTTATAAAACCAAAGGTGCAAAAATGCTTACTAAAATAGATTTATGCTCTATGGCGTTATTAAAAATTGGCGAAAGCCCAATTCAATCATTAACCGATGACAGCGCACCTGCGAAACTGGCACGTACATTGTTTGATACTGTGATGGATTCACTTATTTCCGCCCATCCATGGCGTTTTGCAACCCAGAAATTAGAACTGAACCGAAATACCGACGGCGATTTTTTAATTCCTGCGAATGTTTTGCGTGTATTAAAGACTTCGGGTCAAATTATAGGAAATAAAATTGCATGCGATACCGACACAACAGACATAGTCGCCATTGTTAAAACGGGGCCAGAATTATATCCAGGATACTTTGTATCTTTGGCAGCAACGCGTTTGGCGGTGGAGTTCTGTATCCCATTATTAGGTGATCAAACAGTATTTCGCATGTTGGCGGCATTGTATGAAACAGAATTACAAACCGCAAAATTCATAGACAGTACAACAGCCACATCTGATGGTATATCTGATTTTTCATTAATTAACGCACGTTTTTAATTGTGGGGGATTTTTTTTATGGCAGATTTTATTAAAACACAAAATTCTTTTGCAAATGGTGCGGTTGCCCCTGAATTCTATGCGCGCGATAATATCAACGGTCTGTCCAGATTGGAAAATATGGATGTGTTGGCGGGTGGGGGATTGTCCCGTCGTTGTGGCTTGCGCAGTGTTGCCACATTAAATGGTCCGGCACGATTGATATCTTTTTCTGTTTCCGACACAGAAGAATATTTGATTGTAGTGACTGATTTTCGCATCGACATATACCATGGTGATACCCATTATCAATCGTTAATCGTCCCATGGTCATACAAGGATGTGTCTCATCTGCAATATGCCCAACGCTTTGGCACAATAATATTTGTTCATCCTGATTACCAGCCAAGAACATTATATAAATCTGGCAACACATTTTATTTCAAGGAATTTGATTTCTCGCAAAATGATTCAGATATGACGGTAAACATGCCGTTTGTAAAATTTGATGATGCATCCGACATAAAAATAACAGTCAGTGCGCATTCATCAGGAAATAACTATGCAAATTTCACCGCCAGCAAAGATTTTTGGACCTCGGAAAATGTTGGTGGGTGTCTGTATTTATTAGACCGCCAATGGCTGATAACACAATACATCAGTCCAACCCAGATTGTCGCATATACAAACGGCGCATATACTTTGCCAGAAACGCCTGTATCAGATTGGAGCGAAAGCGCATTCAGCACCCGTCGTGGTTGGCCATGCAGTATTACATTTCACCAAGACCGCCTGGTGTTTGGTGGTTCGCGTTCATGGCCTGGTGGCATATGGATGTCACGTGTTGGTCAGCATAAAAATTTCAACATTGGCACAGGACTAGATGACGAAGCGATATTCATTTCCTTGTTATCTGCCCAACGTCAGCAAATTTGCACTGTGGTCAGCAGCGACAATTTGCAAATTTTAACAAATGTAGGCGAATGGGCGATTTCCAGCAACCCATTGACCCCATCTGCTGTGGATATCAAACAGCACACATCGGTTGGTTCATACACCGCATGTTATCTGGCGCCACAAAAAATAGAAGGTTCGACTGTCTTTGTGTCAGGTTCGGGCCAGGATATCCGTGAATTAGCCCTGGACGAATTAAGCCAAAACTATAACGCAAATGACTTGTGTGCTTTATCTAAGCACTTGATGACAGGGCCGATTGATATTGCCTATAATGCTTCTTTGCGTCAGTTATTTGTTGCCCAATCAAACGGCACAATGTCTGTATTAAATCAGAATACATCATTGGGAATATCTGCGTGGGGTACATACAAAACTCGTGGTGAATTTTTATCTGTTGCTGTTTGTGACGACCATACATATGTTGCGGTTCGTCGTGATGAAGTTGTATTTCTGGAACGATTTGATGCAAATACAATGGTGGACGCAGGTAAATACAGTTTTACATTTATTGCATCAGGCATGCCTTTGCGTGCATCTGGGCATAATGCATCCAGGCTGCGCCTGCGTAAAATCATAGCCCGCGTCATTGATACCAAATCTATATGCATTAACAACCAACGCATAGTATTACCAAACGAGATTTATGCATCGAACGCATCGGGGTTCAGTGGCGATGTTTCGGTAAATCTGCTGGGGACCAGTCACGAATGCGCATCGCCAACATGGACAATCCATGGCAGTGACAATCATCCAATAACTGTGCTGTCCGTCAGTATGTACGGTTGGTACAAAGTTTAACCATATAAATATCACAAGGACATAAACATGGGACAAGTTGTATCAGATATAACAGAAATCTTGGATTATAATGATTCCAAGAAACAGGCCAAAACTCAGCGTAAAGAAATCTTGGCGCAAATGGCCGCAGACGAAGCCGAAAAAACGAACCTGGTAAAAAAAGCTCTGGCAACCCAACGCGCAAAATACGGTGCATCGGGTATGCGCACATCGGGCATCACCGAAGGTGCGGTGTTAAAGCGTCTGAAATCCGAAACATCCGCACCGTACACAGAAAAGCGGCGCAATAATTTAACCAAGTTAAAAAACACCACAGCAAAAAAACCAAATCTGTTGAAATCTTTGTTGTCCAGATTTGATGACTTGGTCGGATAATACGGGGCAGGGGGGATACAATGTATAAAATATCTTATATTGCGGACGGTTTTACAACCGAATTTGCCTTTGCTTTTCCGTTTTTTCAGGTGGCAGACGTGCGCGTTGCCATAAATGATATTGTGGGCGATGCGGGGTACAATTACACCATCATTCCAAACGAAGATTTTTCGGGTGGCAACATTGTGTTTGATATCGCACCACCAGTGGATACAAAATTAGACATTTTTCGTCAGATATCATTATCACGCACGATTGATTACCAGCCCACTTGTAAAATCGACCCCGAAGATTTGAATACAGACTTTAATTTTTTATTGTCGGCATTCCAAGACTTGCATTCTATTGATGTTGATTTGCTTCAATGGACAAACATTCACGATGATATCAAATCCTTGATTGATTACACAAACGATGTTATTAACGATAAGTTGGGCGGCGGTTCGGTAATGGGACTGTATCGAAATTTACTGGGGGTATTAGAAAATGCATTACCAAAATTGATAAATGATTATGGTTCTATTACCGAATTGGCACCAAACGAAAATCGCGATGATTACGGAGTTTTATAGTTTTTTGGACCAATGGAATCGTGTGTTGGGGTTAACAACACCTGCGCATCATCGGCAGATTATGGAATTTCTGTACAGCGTTTTATGCGATGAACCGCGTCGAGGATTGTTAATGGCATTTCGTCATTCGGGCAAATCTACGGTTGTTGGTATTTTTGTGGCGTGTGTGCTGTATCTGCGTCCCCAGACCAGAATATTGGTATTGTCTGCCGAGTCTGGTTTGGCTTTGCGCATGGTTTCGCACATTCGTCATATATTGGAAAATCATCCTTGGTGTGAACCCCTGGTGCCACAGAATAAAAAAGAATGGGCGTCTGGCCGTTTGACGGTTAATCGTCCAATTGGCATTCGTGAACCATCAGTTATTTGTCAGGGATTACACGGCAATATAACCGGACTGCGTGCTGATTTAATTATATGTGACGATGTCGAGGTTCCGAACACATCCAACACCCCACAGAAAAGGGAAAACATGCGTGAACGTTTGCGAGAACTGGATTTTATACTGTCGCCAAACGGTGCGATAATTTACATTGGCACCCCCCACACATACGACACAATATACAGAACATCAGAAAATGACTAGTTAATACCGCCAAGAAATGTGCGTAATTTCATCAACAGTTTGACCCCAGTATCGCCGAACATAGGCAAATAAGTTTCATATTCTGGCATGTCGGCTTGAATCTTGGCCCTGGCGCGTTCTGATACAGGATTTGCAACGATTTCATTTGCCATATCCCACAGTCTGTACGCATTATATGTTTGATGTACTATATTCCATTTATCCAACAACTGTGGTCGTGCATTCAACGCCATACGAATTGCGTTTTGCCATTCTTCGCCAAAGTCACGCACAAGGTTAAGCGCCATGAATTTGTCCAGTCCAATTTGATCGGGGGTAAAATTATTAAGCGCTTCTTCCAAATCGCGCCATTGACTGGGGGTCAGCTTAATTGTTGCTGTGTCTTCGACGATCATCATTCCACCATAAGGCAACAGTTCCGGGTCGATTGAATCCATTGGGGTTTTACCGCTGCGCAGGTTTTCAATATGCTGCACCAACATTTTTCCTGTGGGCATATCGTTCAGTTCCTTGATTACATCGTCGTTTGCTTCGCCTACAAATATTGGATTAACCGCCGCCCAACCACCAATGATAACATGTTCTTGACGGTACAGATTCAACAATTTTAATGCGATTGTGCTGGTTTTAATGTTCATAGGTTCTCTCTCTCGGTATGTGTATTATTCCATAACAATCATAACAATCTTGTGCATAGTCTGGTATGTAATCTTTTCTTCGGGGGACGAAATTTGTCCATAAAGCTTACCCTTGGCATCCTGGCGAACACAGACTAATTGCGCATTGACGACATTGTCTGTATCCAATGTATCAAAATCTGCATCAATTGCCACCGCCAAATCACCCGGTTGTACAGGTGCATAAGCATCTGCGAACACGTACGATTTTTCTGGCACAAATCCACCCAAACGCTTGGAATTTGGCATAACTGCATAGATGCCTGCGCGACCCTCTAACGTCATTGGTGCAACAATCATAGTTTTGTCAGATTTTTTGAATGCAATTGCCTTGCCTGCCGGTACCCCGAACACTGGCACCAGTTTTTTTCGTGCACTGTCGTACAGTTTTGCCCCATACAGTCCGCCATGCATATCTATACCTGACATTGGGTTGCCTGGCACCAGAACGGATTTTACGCGTTCTTTGACCTTGCTGATGTGTTTATTCAATTCGCCAGATTTATACAAAACTGCGATTTTATCGAACAGCTCTTCGGCCCCCAGCGCAAATGATTTTGCCAATGGTTCGATTTCATTTTGATAAATTTCGCGTTGTCCGACCTCGATTTTATGATAAACTGACAAAGTCATGCCAGCGTCTTTGGCGGCCTGTGCGATGGTTTTACCACATTGTTGGCGTATTTTGCGCAAACCGCTGCCGAACACTTTCAGCCCACTGTTTTCATTATCTGACATACGGCGTTTGATTTCACTTTGCCATTGGTTGGCGACATCGTCTGATTCTTTGATGAAGATATCGGATAATTTACAGCCCAAAATATTGCAAATATTCAACAACTGTTTTTGATTCAGGCGACGCACCCCCTTTTCAATTTTGGAAACGGCGGACAAGGACAAGCCTGCGCGTCTGGCCAGTTCGGTCATTTTCATACCATTTGCCAATCGAATGTTGCGGATATTATTTGGAAAAATGATTTCTTCTTGGGCCATGTGTAAACTCCTAAGTAGTTAATACTTGACAAAACGATAGTCAATTTTCGAAGTTTTAGCAAGCAAATAATTCAAAATTACAATGGCATATCATCTGGAAATGCATCAGGGTCAATTGCAGTGGGCCCAGAATCCATGTCTCCAGCCAGTTGCGCAGCTGTAATTGTTGGGGCAGGTTGAGCAAATTCATTTTCACCACGCGCCTCGAATTCTTCCAGATTGTCGAACAAACTATAATCGCCAAAGAATGCGGTCCGTACAGTTTCAGGGCGACCATGTCGATTCTTGCCAATAATAATATCTGCCTTGCCCTTGGCGCGTTCGTATCGTTTCTGCCAGGTTTCAACCATAGCATTATTGGTTGTGTTTGACATGCGTTCAGACGGATCGCGATTTTGCAGATAGTATTCTTCGCGATATGTGAACATAACAATATCAGCGTCCTGCTCAATAGAGCCCGATTCACGCAAATCCGACAGCATTGGTCGCTTGTCATCACGCGATTCCACGCTGCGTGACAACTGGGACAGGGCGATAACCGGCACATCCAATTCCTTGGCTAGCATTTTAAGACCACGGGTAATTTCAGAAATTTCCTGAACACGGTTGTCGCTGTGCCGTCCCCCGGGCGAGGTCATCAATTGCAAATAGTCAATCACAATCAGCGCGATCCCGCCATGTTTGCGTGCCAATCGTCGTGCACGAGTTCGCATCATTGGCACACTCATTCCTGGGGTGTCATCAATAAACAATGGCACCTGACCAATTGCGGCAGAATACTGAGACATTTTTAAGAAATCTTCGTCCGTCAAAGCCCCTTCACGCATGGCGGTTGCGGGAATTTTTGATTGCGACGACAGTACACGCGCCGCCAACTGTGGGGCGGACATTTCAAGGCTGAAAAACACCACAGCGCCTGTGTAATTTTTATTTGCGCGTCCGAACGCAATCGCCTGGGCGGCATTAAATGCGATATTCATAGCCAACGTGGTTTTACCCATTGCCGGTCGTCCTGCGATAATAATCAGGTCCGAATGGTGCAACCCACTAATCGACTTATCCAATGCGTTCAGACCTGTTGTCAAACCCGACAATTGACCATCTGCTTTGTACGCAATTTCTGCTTCGGCCAGTGCGCTTTGCAGCGCGGTTGAAATAGATGCGACTTCGCGTTCTGACGTGCCAGTTGTTGCCATATCGAACAATTTTTGTTCAGCGATTTCTATTTGGCGTGCGACGGGTGTATCCAGGTCTTCGACATATGCTTTGTCTGTGATGTCCTGGGCCAATGCGATTAAATCGCGACGCAGTGCGTGTTCATAAACAATGCGCCCATATTGCTCGACATTAACGACGGTTGCGCCAGCACCAGTCAGTTGTGTTAAATAATCCACGCCACCAACGGATTCAAGAACGCCCTGTTGGTCCAGATAATTTTTTGCGGTGATAATATCGAACGGAATGCCAGCGGCAAATTGTTTTTCCGCCAACTTATAGATTTCCTGATGCGCAGGATGGGAAAAATGCTTGTAACTCAGGAATTCGCCCACACGTTCCAACGCACGGTTATTCATCAGCACAGCGGCTAAAACCGCCTGTTCGGCTTCCAGATTTGTTGGTAATGTTTTGGGGGTAAAATCCATGTCAAATTCCTTTGCTTCTATGCCAATGGTATATGAAAAAAATGCTTTTTCAACGCCTTTTTTGCGTGGGTATAAATTGTTGAAAATTCCGATAGTTAATACGGACGGCAACCCCACATGGCCCGAAATGTTTTCGCTTTCACGCATTGATGATTTGCGTCAAACAGTTGGCGTGCGACATTTTGCGTCTCAGATGATGTTGGAATGTATGCCACACGAGCGGGCGCGTCTGGATCCTGGTGGCCTGCATTTCTATGAAGAACCCTTTGATTTACACAATGCCCGTATCGGAGAATACCAAATTACCGGCATGACATTGTATTGGGACCCGTCCAGTGGCCGTCGTCGTCGTGACGGCAGCGCCTGTGTATTGCTGTATCGTGACGATAAAAACCGTCAGGTTTTCATACATGACATTTTATATCTGACCGTATCGGACACAGATATGTTCCCCATGTCGCGCCAGTGTGAAAAGGTATTGGACTTTATGCAGGCCTGTCATTTGACCAGAATCAGTCTGGAAACCAACGGCATAGGAATTGGCCTGCCCGAGATTATGCACGACTGCGCCATCCGTCGTGGCATGCACATTTTCATCAACAAGATTCAGAACAGCAAATCCAAATCCGACCGCATATTAAATGCAATTGAACCTGTTTTATCAACTGGGCGCCTGCATGCACACATACGTGTTCGCAACACACCCTTGATGGCAGAAATGCTGGGCTGGTCGCCGGTGGGTGCGCCTGGGGTGCACGATGATGGGTTGGACGCGGTTGCTGGTGCAATCGCAGACACCCCCACACCCGTCCGTCCATTTGGCAGCACGATAAAAACATATTCTGCAAACATGAACTTCAAAATCTAAAACCAAAAGGAATATAAAAATGCAACAAAACCTGCAAAACATGTACAAGCGCGCATTAGATATGCGCAGTCCATGGCTAAATCGCTGGGACAACGCTCGTCGATATACCATGCCAAGTGCCGATGATGATGCGGCGACCCTGTTTGATGCGACCGCCATGGACGCGGCCGATAATCTGGCGGCATCAATTTATACATTGTTGACCCCACCTGAATCCATGTGGTTGCAACTGGTGGGTGAAAGTGAATTGTCCCAGAACGCAGACTATGCAACGAATGTTTTGCGTGCGAATTTGAACGACTCGAATTTCTATACAACAATTCACCAGTGTTATATGGACCTGGTCGTATTGGGAACCGCATGCCTGTTCATGGCCGAAAGCCCAATTGGTTCATCATCGGCCTTTACATTTACGGCCATTCCAATGAACGATATTGCGATTTTGCCGAACGCAGTATTTCACGCGACATCTATGTCGGCACGCGAAGTCCTGGAACAATATCCCACATGGACGCCACCGGCCAACCTGCGCGACACGATAAAACGCGACCCCGAAACACCGCTGAAACTGGTGCAAAGTCTGGTTGGTACGGAATTTACAGCATGGCTAGATGTTGGCGGTGACATTGAAAACAATATTGTGTCAACTGGCACATTTGAAACGAACCCATACATTATATTCCGTTGGTCATTGGCGTCGGGCGAATTATATGGTCGTGGGCCGGTTCTGCGTGCATTACCAGATATCAAAACCGCAAACAAAGTCGTTGAACTGGTTCTGAAAAACGCAACGATTGCCGTTTCTGGCATATGGATGGCGGACGACGATGGGGTTATAAATTTACAGAACATTAACCTGACCCCCGGCAGCATCATCCCCAAGGCCGTAGGCTCAACTGGGCTGACCCCACTGACCAGCGGTGCAAACTTTGATGTATCGCAGTTAATTTTAAAAGACCTGCGCGAACGCATTCGCCATGCGCTGTTGGCGGACCGACTGGGGCTGTTGTCTGAAAAAGAAATGACCGCCACCGAAATCATGGCACGCAACGCTGACATGATGCG
>JAWPOG010000041.1:0-3263 GCA_033345155.1 Alphaproteobacteria bacterium
TGAGTAGGTTTTGCAAACATAGTGCAGCAAAACCGTCAGGAATGCCCCACAGCCCCGCCATCTGCGGGGCGAGGGAATACTTCATCTCCGCCAGAAATAATCAAACCCCCGACAAAATCTGTCGGGGCTTTGTTTTTAGCCGGAAATCCTCCACTTTTTATCAACGAAGTTACCAGTATGTATAACGAAGTTATCAAATAATCGAATAATTCCGCTGCTTACATACAATGGGTAAAATAGGGATGTCAAAAAAAGAAAAAGCCGCATATAATCCGGCATTAGATTCTAGGTTATAACTGATTTTCTTTTGCAAATTTATAGATGTCATTCACATTTATCTGTTGTTTACCAGACAGGATTTTATTTACAATTTCTGGGTTCATATAGGCCACCTCTAAACATCCGCACTTTTGTGTTCGCAAAAAGACACGCTGGAATTTTAAGATTGTATACGGAAAAAGTGGATTATAGACACTTGATATTTGTTATATTGTATCCTATAATAAATGAGAAATGACAAAAAATAGTTTGCGTTTTAATCAGATTGCAAACAGTGCGCAGTTTTGCGTACGTGGTTTTTATTACGCCTATTGACCCCTTATGGTGTTATGGGTTTGATTGGCTTTGGCACCATAAGGGATATATGTCAAAGCCAATTTTTTATTCATAAAATAAAAACAAAGGATTTAAGTAATGAAAACCAAAGAACAAATTATTGATGAAATTCTGGGCCGTGGCATAATCGTTGACATCTTGCCATCGCGTGCGGAATTTAAGAAAAAATTATTAACCGAAAAACTGCGCTTTTTTATCGGTGCAGATCCGACAAATACATCGTTGCACCTGTCGCATGCCAAGAACTTTATGTTATTGGAAGAATTCAGAAAACTGGGACACCAAGTCTTTGTATTGTTCGGTGACTTTACCGCATGCATTGGCGACCCCAGTGACCGTAATTCCGCGCGTGCCAGATTAACACCGGAACAAGTGCATGAATTTTCAGCAGACTGGGTGCGTCAGATTTCGCCAATTATCAACTTTAACGACCCAGACAACCCAGCCAAAGTGGTCTTTAATGGCGAATGGTTGAATAAACTGACTATGCGTGATTTGATTGAATTGTCATCAAATACAACCGTTCAGCATATGCTGGAACGTGATATGTTTCAGAAACGGATTAGTGAGAACAGACCAATTCACCTGCACGAATTCCTGTACCCAATTTTTCAGGGCTTTGATTCTGTCGCGCTGGATGCGGATGTTGAACTGTGTGGCACAGACCAGACGTTTAATGCGCTGATGGGACGTACTTTGTTGCGCAAATTAAAGAACAAAGAAAAATTCATTGTGTGCAATAATCTGATGGAAAATCCGGTGACGGGCGAACTGATGTCAAAATCGCGTGGCACAGGCGTTTTCTTGAATGCAGATGCAGACACGATGTTTGCACAAATTATGGCCCAGCCAGATGAAATGATACGCATTTTGCTGGTAAATAATACTCGGATTCCATTGGCGGAAATTGATGCACTGGACATAGAAAACAATCCAATGCAGGCAAAACTGTTTACCGCACAGAAAATAACGGAAATATTCCACGGTGCGGACGCGGCGATTTCGGCACAGGAAAACTGGCGCAGAACATTTTCTGACCGGTCTTTTCCAGACAATGCGCCTGAAATTAAAATCACGCAAGACGAATTGTCTGTAATGGAAATCTTGAAATTGGGTATGCCGGACGCATCAAACAGCGAACTGCGCAGACTGGTTGTCCAAAACGCAGTTACGATAAACGATGACAAGGCAAACGACCTAAATCAAACATTCGTAACCGATAAACCGTTATGTGTGCGGGTTGGTCGTAAAACATTTTTCAAAGTCACAAAAGAATAAAGGGGTAAAAAATGGCAATATTGGAACGATTGGCAGAAATGCAAAATGCCCATGGTAAAAACCGTCTGGTAATGATACTGGACGGTATGGGTGTTGCGGTAATGAGTAAATTACTGGATGCAAATGGATTTTTTTGTCGTCATTTGACAGACACAGAAACTGCAATTATTCCTGCGACAACCGTGGCGGCAACAACGGCCTATCAAACTGGCAAAATGCCGTGGGAAACGGGCTTTATCGGCTGGGCGCAATATTTTGCAGAAACAGACGAAGTGATAGAAGTTTTTAGAAATACCAACCTATATACAGGCGAAGTGTCTAAAATGCCCCAAACCACAAATACGCTACCGTGTAAAACAGTGGTCGAACGCATGTGTGATAATGGTCGTTCTGCGTACGAAGTTATGCCTGGCTTTGCCCCAGGCGGATTTGATACGTTTGAACAATGGCTGGCACGTATTGTGGAATTGTGCAATACCGAAACAGACGCATACATTTACGCATACTGGACAGAACCAGATTCGTGCCTGCACGAATTGGGTGCAGACGCCCCAGCGGTAAAAACATTGTTGCGCGACATGGAACAACAGATAGAATTTGCACTGAAACAAATTCGCAATAAAACGGATGTCTTGATAACCGCCGACCATGGGCATACAGATATTGAATCTTTGTTTATTGACGATGTTCCAGAATTGCTGGAATGCTTGTTGCACCCATTGTCACTGGAAAGTCGTTGTGTGTCGCTGTTTATAAAACCAGAATGTCTGGCAGAATTTCCAGGCCTGTTCAAAAAACACTTCGGCAAATGGTTCAAATTGGTGACCAAATCAGAATTTGAAACAGAATATTTGCATGCGGAAAAATCTGTGCGTTTTATTGGTGACTTTGTTGCGCTGGCAACTGATAAATATGACTTGAAACAGCGGCCAGACACAATTGTGCTTAAAAGTCACCACGCAGGTATAACCTCATACGAATTAGAAATTCCAATCATAAAAATAAGCATATGAAATATTGAGTTTTTATAAATCGTAGTCTAAGATACGAAAAAGGGATACGAAATGACAGAACGTGCTATGTTCAAGGGGGTAATCAACCTGATTATAAAACAAGACGACAAAGTCTTGCTGTTCTTCCGCAACGATGGATTTTTTAATTATGACGGTGGTTGGTGGGTTCTGCCGGCGGGCCACATTGAACAGGGTGAAACCGCCATGGCCGCCGCCATACGAGAGGCCAAAGAAGAACTGGATATCGACATTGCACCAGATGACATTAAATGCGTACACGTTATCAGCAATCTGGCCAGTCGCACAGAATCTTTTGATTTCTTTTTCGAGGTATCAAAATACACCGGCACAATTCGC
>JAWPOG010000035.1:0-7617 GCA_033345155.1 Alphaproteobacteria bacterium
TCCACATCCAAATGATAACTTTCCGATATCCAGTCGATAAAACGATTTAGATATTCATCCAAACAACTATTCTTGAATCTTTCTGTTGCATCTAACATTGAACAAAGTACAGTTGCCTGGCATATGCCAAGTTTTTTATACTTTGGTGTTGTGTACAAAATATCGGCGGTTATTGCAGAAATTTCGTCAAGACACTGCAACGAAACTTCCTGATAATAATTCATCAAACAAAAGTCCTGGAATCGTGGTACGATTGTTCTGTTGTGCCAGTGTCGTTTTTCATGCACGATTGTGCTGGGGCGATGTTCAATCGCAGTATGTATGATAGATTTCGCCTCTGCGGCTTTTTTGGCATCTAATATATCTTGGGATATAATATAGTTATACAATATTATAGTGTTTGTGTCATAATGATATGCGCCGCCATGTGGGGTATTCAAAAAGTCATCAATATTGTTGTTATTGATGACAATATCTTTATATAAAATTTTAGGTTCTGCAAGTTTCATTTTTTTGTAAACTATAAGACAAATATGTGTGTTTGTCAATACTTTTTTCTGTTTTTATTTACAGGGGTGAACTAATGAGCTGTACGATTTACTGCGGTTTGGGGAAGAAATAAAAACATTTTTGCAGAATTTGTGATATAATGATTTTGAAATAAAGAAAGGGCGCCTTATGAAATTTTTATACGTTTTACCAATTTTATTTACTGTATGTGCGTGTGATGACAATACAAAAGTTGTTGCTAATAACAAAGTAGAGTTATCTGATATTGCTAAAATAAATCAGTGTATAGATCAAATTGAAACGCTTACGTATTTACAAAAGAAGTACGATAATAAAAGCGATACTGTAAACTATGTGATTGTTATTCCTGGTTATGGTGCTTTGTCTTACGAGCAGGCGATGCGAATATCTGAAAATTGGAATTACAATGATCTTAAATTGTATACGCATCAAGACAACGTTCTGCAAAAACACGAACACGATGCCTGCACGGTGTTAAAACGACTAAATACATTCATTGAAGAAAATAATATTCCAGATAAGATTGAAAGATGGTGATGCTGCTGTAAAATAGCAAGAGCATTATTAAAAGTTTGTAAATGTGTAAAACGATGTCTATTTTTGACACCCAACTTACGAACTGCTGAAAGTATTGGAAATCCAATCAAAAAAAACCAAACGGGTGTTTTTGATTTTTGGCAGCCCCAACATCGCCCCTCGATACGCAATAATAAAAATCAAAAAATTCGACTTAGGAGAATTTTTAAGATTTTTCTAATTGTGTATTCTCGTATTCGCCATGCGTGCCTGTGGGCGTTGCCCACGAAAACTGCGTTTTCTGTTGGCACTCTGGCGTATCCGGTTGGGGTGCTTTTACAAAAATAAAAAACGACCCAAAGGTCGTTTTTGATTTTTGGCAGCCCCAACCGGATTCGAACCGGTGTTCTCGCCTTGAAAGGGCGGTGTCCTAGGCCTCTAGACGATGGGGCCAAAACTGCCGTGTTCACATTGAACGCCGACGAATTATACATTTTGTTTTGGCCCTTGTCAAGTGAATATGAACGAATTTATTCAGCCACCACTTCGGTCGTTTCAGTCGTGGTTGCGTCGCCCGGCAGGCTTTCAATCTGGGTAAAGATGATTTCCTTGCCGTCTGCCGCAATCAGCGTCAGTTTACCATCTGCCAGTTCGTATGTTTCAACCGTTGGCATAAATTCAAAATATTCGCGTTCGGTTTCCATGGCGTCTGCGTCGCCCATCATCATAGTGGACGCAAAGCCCTCGAATTTGATGTTGTCTCCGTCTGCGGTATATCCACCGTTATAGCGATTTACCACACCCCCATAGACTTGCATTTCAACCGGATCAAATGACAATGTAATATCAACCCCAGGTTGGGCAGAAACAAAATTCGCACCCTTTAACAGTTCGGGGTTTTGTGTGTCTTCGCCACTGCATGCAGCCAATGCCAATGCGCACACGCCAGCAGTTAACAATTTGAACTTCATATTATTCTCCTTTTGTTGCACTGCCAGTATAGCACTTCATGCAAATTTGTAAACATTAAATAGTATTAATTTTTCGGGTATAAAATCCAAAAATTAGCATAAAAATCATTATGTGCTGTGCGCTATAAATCCTTATATTTGTGGGTCAGGATTACATCAGATGTAAAATCCCAAACGATGGCTACATTGAATTTGATGATTATTCGGAATCCGCAGACTCGACGGCCGAATATTCTTATCAAGTGGGCAAATGTATTGCTTATGGTGGCACAATTAGTACTCAGTATACATCGGATGCAATCGTGGCACCGCCATTTATAACCCGGCAAAACGTGTTTGTGTGAGAAAATAACCCCGTATAAAATCCCCGCATTTGCGGGGATTTTTATATCTTTATTTTCGGATACAGTTTTCTGACATTTTGCAACAGTGCTGTTTCAAGTTCCCCCAGTGGTACCCCTTTAATCTGGGCCAGAACGCGCGCTGTTTCCACAATCATCGCGGGCTCGCACACTTTGCCACGATATGGTACAGGCGCACAATATGGTGCATCTGTTTCAATAACAATTCTGTCCAATGGAATTTTTGCAAATGTTTCGCGAATGTCGGCTGCGTTTTTGAATGTTAAAATACCGCTTGCAGAAAACATAAAACCACGGTCCAACATCTTTTTTGCCAAATCCCACGAGCTGGTAAAGCAATGCATAACACCGCCCACATCGCCTGTTAAAATTGCAGCTGTATCATCTTCGGCCTCGCGCGTATGTATGGCTACGGGCAGGGCGTATCTGCGTGCGATATCCAACTGTTGTTCGAACAATTTTATTTGTTGCGCACGGTTGTCTGTGCCATAGTGATAATCCAAACCGATTTCGCCGACCCCCACGACCCGTGGGTTGTTTAACACAGAATCTGTCAGATACTGCGACGCATCCGCATGCGCGCTTTCTGGATGGATTCCGATTGTGCAGAATATATTTTCATGCGCACCTGCTAATTTTAATGCCGCTGGGATATCCGCAGGATCAGCGGTCGGACAAATCATAATCTCGACACCCACATCTGTCGCGCGTTTGATGATATCATTGCTGTTGGTTGCGCCACAATATTCGTCAGTCAGGTGGCAGTGTGTATCTATAAGCATTTTTTGATTTCCATTATAATTTTGAATATACCTGTCTCTGGTTCCAGATATACATTTTTTATATCAGTAATCGCGCGCGATGTAACAGGATACAATGTTGCCAAACCAAAGTACGCAACCGCATCCAGTAAAATCCCGTACAGTTCAGGATGTGGCGCGATTTTGCGTGCCAATGCCATAATATCCGAACTGCTGCTGTGTTTATTTTCAAGTTTCTCGATAAGCTCGGCATAAATAACATCACCGCCAGACTTTTTAAGATTAGCTATTTTTCCAAAGCTGCCGTTTGCTAATCGCAGGGTTTCGGTGTTGATCTCGTCCTCGGGCATGAATCTTACGCACAGTTCCCGCAACTGAGAAATCGTCAACGGACGCATTTTTTCCACACGTGCGCGCGAACGCACCGTTGGCAATACATTAGACAATTGATGTACGACCAATAAAAATAATGTTTTTGCGGGCGGTTCTTCCAGTAATTTCAGGATTGCATTTGATGCAAATGTGTTCAACTGATCGACCGAGTCAATCAGAATCACCCGCCAATCACCAGACATAGACGACATCTGCATTTTATCAATCATCGCGCGCACGGTGTACACAGAAATCACTTTACCATCTGCCTTAAGATTGCCCTGCTTGTCAATATTTCTGTCTATGTCCACAATAAAGAAGTCGCCAACATTCCCATATACCATTTTAGCGATTTTATAAGCCAGTGTCGCCTTGCCAATTCCCATCGGCCCAGTCAATATCCACACAGGATGTATTGGATGTGTGTCCCGTTGATTCCATGCGTTCATAAAATTGCGTAAAGTATCAACATGTCCAACTAAATGCTCGTTATCCATTGGGTGTGGAAAATTATATTCGTTCAAAGCCTTTTTACGCGGTGCCATATCTTATTCCCATCCAAACATTACTTTGATGTTTTTAATTACGCGCCCCAGGAATTGGGTTTTGCTGACTTTATCTTTGGCGACCAGCGATGTCGTCGCAACGATGCGTCCATTTTGTTCCGCAATCAGTTGTCCAATTTCGTCCCCTTTGCGAACAGGTGCCGCCACAGGTTCGTTAAAACGAGCCAATACGCGAACAGTTTTCATATCAGTTCCTTTGTCCAATGTCACAGCAAAGGGGTTCATCACAGTTGCCACCACAGTTGCGCGTCTGCCATACCAAACTGGAATTTCTGTGACCACATCACCCGGTTGAAAGAAAATCTTGCTGATGGTGTTTGCGAAACCGAACTCAAGCAATTTCTTCGCTTCACTTGCCAGTGCCTCGTGTCCTTTGCCACGAAATCCGTTGATAACAGCAATCAATCGTCTTCCGCCGACCTTGGCGCTGGCAACCATACCATAACCGCCTTCGTTTGTGTGCCCTGTTTTCAAACCGTCTGCGCCACGCATATTGAACAACAGTTTGTTATAATTCATGGTATGCGTGCGTCCCCATTCACGACACCAATCTGTTTTGTGGTCTTGAAATTCAAACCGTTTTGTTGCGAACATCGGATAGAGATCTGGAAAATCAGAAATCAAATGTTTGGCTAAAATTGCTAATTCCCGACTGGTCATTAAATTATTGGGGTTGGGCAGGCCGCTTGCGTTTCCAAAAGTAGATTGTTCCATCCCAATACTGCGTGCCTTTTTTTTCATCATTTCAGTAAACGCCGTCTCGGACCCGGCCAGTTGTTCGGCCACAACAACGGATGCATCCCCACCCGACAACACAATCAGTCCCAAAATCAAATCCCGCACAGAAATATCTTGACCTGCCACCAGGCATATTTTGCTGGCAGGATACCATTCTGGACGGTTATAGTCCGCATTTTCCCCAACAGGGAATCGTGTGTCCATTGTGATATTGCCCGCCTTTAATTCATCAAACAGCACCGCCAAAGTCATCAACTTAATCATCGATGATGGAGGCATCAATGTGTCAGCGTTTTTTGCAACAATTTCCACCCCTGAATCATAATCAATCAGAAACGCGGATTTTGCTTTGGTATTAAATTCAGCCGCCCCGGCCATCCCAGACAATAAAGTAAAAAACAAAGCGATAATTTTCTTTTTCATGATTTGAATGTTATCAGTTCTAAATTGGATTGCCAACAAAATAATCACCATCAACACCAATCAATGCAACATTGCAGATTGTCCGGGCGGGAATGGTCTGTCCTTGGATTCGTACTGCGATATCATGTGGGCATCGTGCAACATTGTTTTCTTCGACCAGAACCCGAGCAACCGTTCCCACCCGGGTACGCATAAATTCAGCACGATTTTTATTGGTCAAATCAGTTAAAATTTTAACCCGTTTTTTTGAGACAGACCTGTCAACTTGTTCCGGCATATTGGCGGCTGGTGTGCCGGGGCGGGGCGAAAACGGAAAAGCGTGAATTTTAATTGGTTTTACATCATTTGCCAGCGCCATCGTTTCTTTAAACAGTTCGTCTGTTTCGCCGGGGAATCCGCAAATAACATCCCAGCTAAAGGTAATCATGTCTGCTCCGCGAGCAACCAAATTGCGCACCCGTGCCGCATTGTGTCGTCGCCCCATAGATTTCAAGATTGTATCTGAACCAGACTGCATAGAAAAATGCAGATGTGGCATCATGCGTGGTTCTTTTAAAATCAAATCAATAACATTATCTATGTCTGGTACAGCTGGGTCAACCGATGACAGACGCAACCGTTTAATCCCCGGCACATCTGCCAACAATTGTTTACACAGCCCCGAAATCAGACAAAACCCATTGTCATCTTTTTTTGCATAGGACGCCAAATCAACCCCCGTCAGCACGATTTCGCCAAAACCATCACAGACCGCCCGCTGAACATCTCTCAATATATCTTCATAGTCAAACGAAACCGCCATCCCACGCAGTTGCCGTGTGATGCAGTACGCACAGTTATGATTGCAACCATTTTGAATTTGCACAAATTGCTTGGACAGTTTTGTATCTACCTGATTAAACCTCAAAATTTCCGGTTTTTCTATATTCGTATGTTTCCCCAGATACATATCCAATTTCATTTTATCGGCATTGGAAACCACAACGGCGTTTGGGATTTTCACAAACAGTTCTGGATTTCGTGTCGCAGCGCATCCTGTGACAAACAGTGGGGCATTCGGATTTTCGCGCGATATTTTTCGTACAGCTTGCCCTGATTGTCGTTCGGCCTCGGCTGTGACGGCACAAGTATTGATAACAATCGCCGTTTGCACATGCTTTTCCAACATGTTTTGAATCTTTTTAGACTCCAAAGCATTCAGTCGGCAACCGAAAGATAGTGTTTTAATATTACTTTTTTTATTTTCTGCTTGCATTTTGACCGTCCCAGTGGCATTATAGCCTGACTAAAAATGATTTCAACAAAGGAATTAAAATGGCGCGTACAACAAATTCTGATACATTACCATATGTGGAAAGTCGTTATGAACTGGGGATGCTGGCATCTCAACGTGTTCGTGATTTGAACGGTGGTGCGGAACCAGTGGTTGACAAAAAGGGGGACAAATTAACGGTTGTTGCTCTGCGTGAAATCGCCAGTGGCAAACTGGATGTTGGTGCGGTTCGCCATGAATTTATTCAGTCTTACAAGGATGCCCCAAGTGTGGCCGATGTTGAAACCAGTCTCGAGGTTGGCAGTGAAGATCCCTTGTTGCGTGAAATCGACGCAGAATTAGAAGCCACTTTGTCAAACGATGATTCTGATGTGGCTGATGCGGACGAACCTGCCCAGATTTTGGGGGAATAAATCGCTTAATCAGATACGGAGATGTCGCATAGTTGGTCTAGTGCGCTACATTGGAAATGTAGTATACCCGCAAGGGTATCAAGGGTTCGAATCCCTTCATCTCCGCCAGGAATAAAAAATACCCCGCATGGGGTGTTTTTTATTCCTGATGGTGTCGCAGTGTGGACGAAGCGTTCGCAATCTGCGATTGCCGGGTTCGGGGCGTCAGTTGATGAAAACGAGCCACTTGGCGAAGTTTGAATCTTACGTAGCGAATGGGGCCCATAGAGCGAATGCGAATATGGGGATTTACAGTCCGGTTATCCGCCCCATTATAAAAAATCACCCCAGACGGGGTTTTTTATTGCAAACGCCTATGTTGTTTGTATACTGATGCAAAAAGGTCAGAAATGCCAGATATTCCGAATACAGAATATATCACAATAAACACGAACGGGATTTTTGTCGGTGGCCAGCCGGCAACAACATATCGTGGCGTGGCAATAGGTGGGCCCGAAAATATCAGGAAATACTTTCAAACAATACAAAAGCAATACCCCAACATCAAAGAAATGCGTTTTTTAACATCTAAAACAATGGGGAATTTTTATAAAGCCGGGACCCCTGTCGCAGAACGGGGGGATAATCTTTGGGCGCGTGTGGCGTTTAATGATGGTTATGTTGCACCATGGGTTCTTGTTTCTATTAATTA
>JAWPOG010000036.1:0-12553 GCA_033345155.1 Alphaproteobacteria bacterium
GAAATTGGGTATTGGTTGGATAATGCGATGAATGGTCGCGGTATTATGACGCGTGCGGTTGAAAAATTGACTGGTTTAGCATTTGATGTTTGGGGCGCGAATCGTGTCGAAATTCAAGCGGCGGTTGAAAACAAAAAGTCACGTGCGATTCCAGAAAGACTGGGGTTTAATCAGGACGGCATCTTGCGTCAGCGTGAAATTGTGCGCCCAGGTGTCATTTATGATATTGTAATGTATTCAAAACTAAAATCAGAATGGGAAAAAGGGAAACAAAAATGAGAGCAGGTTTGTCAAAAAATTTAATTGCACGTGTGTTGGGCGCGGTGCCAAAGTATACAATTGCGGAATTAGAAGAGAAATTTCCACCACGCAACTTGGGCGAAGGCGCAATGGTGACACGATTCGCCCCCAGCCCAACAGGGTATATGCATATCGGTGGATTATATGGCGCATTGATTGACTGTAAATTGGCCCAGCAGTCGGGTGGTGTGTTTATGTTGCGAATCGAAGATACAGATACAAAACGCGAAGTTGCAGATGCCGTTCAGATTATTAATGAATCTATGGACCGATTCGGATTGGAATACAATAATGATGAAAAATATGGCCCGTATTATCAATCAAAACGCAAGGATGTTTATCACAGTGTCGTTGCAGAATTGTTAGAAAAAGGTTTGGCATATCCTTGTTTCTTAACCCAGGAAGATATGGAAGGAATCCGTGAAAATCAAAAGGCGGCGGGTTTTGCGACGGGTATTTATGGTGAATTTGCGCGCGACAGAAATTTAAGTGAAGATGAAATTATTGCGAATTTAGATAAGGGGTTGGTGCCATCGATTCGTTTGTATTCAGTTGGTAATCCAGAACAAAGAATTTTCTGTAAAGATGCGGTTCGTGGTTCAATCGGGTTCCCAGAAAACAACGAAGATATTGTTTTAATCAAATCAAATGACGGTTTGCCAACATATCATTTTGCACATTTATGTGATGATCACTTTATGCGGACAACGCATGTTATTCGTGGTGAAGAGTGGCTGCCGTCTTTGCCACTGCATGTGCAGTTGTTTCGTATGATGGGGTGGAATGCGCCACTGTATATTCATACATCAACAATTGATAAAATTGACGAAGAGACAGGAAAACAAAGAAAACTGTCCAAACGAAAAGACCCCGAGGCAAATGTTGCATTTTTCTTGGAGGCAGGATGGCCAGTAGAGGCAGTTATAGAGTACCTGGGAAATATCGCTGCATCTGGATATGAAGAAGCCAAAATGAAGGGGGCGGTTAAATCGTTCTGGGAATATGAAATGCGGGCAAAAAAAATTCCTATGTCGGGTGCACTGTTTGATATGAAAAAATTAGAGTGGTGGGCCAAGGAATTTATTGGTTCGTTGCCGGTGTCGGAATTGGTTGCACGTGTCGCCCAATGGGCAAATGAATATGGAACAGACGCGAACCGGATGCAGGTCGTAAACGAATCGTACTTGACCGGTGTGTTGGGTATTGAACGTGATAATCCAAAGCGCGTGCGTAAAGACTTTATCACTTGGTCGCAAACATTGGAAAATGTTGCGTTTTTCTGGGATGAATTATTTGTGCCAAATACTGAATATGAATTTAATCGGGACGTGTTGCGTGAATTTCTGACGACATATAACGCGGCGGATGACAAGGATACCTGGTGGACAAAAATTGTTGCGATTGCGGAAAAATTCGGTCTCAAAAATGGTGATGTGGCAATGAATCTGCGTGTGGCATTGTCGGGGCGCACAAATACGCCGGACCTGTATTCCATTATGTCGGTTATGGGCGGGGAACGGGTGAAAAAACGAATCAAAGGGGCAATCAAATGACAAAAGAAAAAAAGGCCAGAATCAAGGCCGTTAAAAAAGATGCACATGGGTCACATTTGTTAAAAGTTCTGCGGGCAACGGGTTTGTTCCGTTGGGAAAAACCATCAACCCATGCAGAAGAAGTGGTAAATATTTTAACACATGGTATTGGCGTTGGATTGGCGATTGCGGCATTGACTTTGCTGGTCGTGTTTGCAGGGCTAAAAGGTGATCCGTGGGCAATTGTGTCGTGTGCAATTTTTGGTGTGACGATGATAACCCTTTATTTCGGTTCAACAATGTGTCACGCAACAATTGGTAAAAAATGTGAATGCTTTTTCGAAGTGTGGGACAGTGTTGCAATTTATGCACTGATTGCGGGAACATACACGCCATTTTTATTGGTGAATTTACGTGGATGGATTGGTTGGACAGTGTTTGGTATTTTGTGGGGTATTGTATTGTTTGGGTCGTATATGAAAATTCGCAGCCCCAAGCAGCAGCCACGTTGGATGGTCGCATTATATGTTGCGATGGGGTGGACGCTGTTGTTCATATTGCCGGCGATGATAAATAATATCTCAGCGCGTGGTATGTGGTTTATATTGGCGGGTGGATTGGCATACACGGTTGGGGTGATATTCTATCTGTGGCGGCGGATGAAGTTTTCGCACGCAGTGTGGCATCTGTTTGTAATCGGGGGCAGTGTGTGTTTCTTTTTTGCCGTTTTGTTTGGATGTATTTTAGATAAGTAAAAAAACCGCCAGTTGGCGGTTTTTTTATGGGTTGCGAGCCTCGTATTCTTCTTGTTCTTCTACTGTCATAGTGGCAAGTGGGCGCGCCAACATGCGTCCAATGCCGATTTCATCGCCAGACACTATGCTGTATCCATAGGTGCCATTTGCAATCCTGTCCAAGGCGGCATTGATTTTTTGCAACAGTTTGTTGTTGCGTTCAGACATGTGCAAGTCCATTGTGATGTCTTGGTTATAGGTCGCATTGTCTGAATCGTCACCGACACCGACGGCCTCGGTCTTATCGGCCAGGCGAATCGCGCTGAGTACGGAATCGCTGTTGCTTTGTAATTCTTCGCGTTGGGTGTTTAATATGTTATAAAAGTATGCCAAATGTGCCGGACACATATATGGTTCCGATTTTTTTGGTTTGTAATTTGCGGGTAGTTCAAGTGATTTGTAATCGTCTTTGGTTGCCATTTTTTAACCCTTTAATTCTTGAATCCATGCTAGAACTGTTTCTTCGTCCATCAGGCCGGTGCGAGCTTCGACCAATTCGCCGTTCTTGAATGCCAAAACAGATGGGATGCTGCGAATGCCGTATTTAGCAGGCGTGCGACGATTCGCTTCGTCAATTTCAAATTTTACAAAGTTTACATCAGATGCCTTGGTAGATGCAGATTCAAAAATCGGTCCAAACATACGGCATGGACCGCACCATGATGCCCAAAAGTCAACCAATGTGATGCCGTTGCCGATTGTATTGTCAAATGTCGCATCGTTTGCATGAGTGATTGCCATGTTTTTCTCCTTTCTGTTATTGATATTTGGCGGAATTGTATTATAATTCGCCCAAAATGCAAGAGAAATCATAAATGAATAAAATCATATACTTAGATAGCGCCGCAACATATCAAAAACCAAAAATAGTGATTGAAAGTCAGGTTGAATTTTTGCGTGACGGTTATGCAAATGCAGGTCGTGGAATTTGTGCACGCAGTGTGGGGGTGGACGATATGGTCGGACGCGTGAGGCAAAGAGTGGCTGATTTTATGGGGGCGAATGCGGGGCAGATTGTATTCACTTCGGGGACAACTGGGGCGATGAATATGATAGCTGGGATGCTGGGGTTGGGGAATGATAAAATTGTGTTGGTGTCTGATTTGGATCATCACAGCGCGCGGTTGCCATTTGTGACAGGTTTGGCTAAAACAATTGTTATGCCGTTGAATACAGAACTGGATATCGATATAAATCAAATCCCGTATGCTGATGTTATGGTAATAACTGCGATGTCCAATGTTTTGGGTGTGGGGCAAAATGTGCCGGAAATCGTGCGTATGGCGCGGATTCAAAATCCAAATGTTGTTGTGGTGGTGGATGCTGCACAATATGTCGTACATGAAAAAATAGATGTGAAAAAATGGGACGCGGATTTTGTGGTTTGGTCAGCTCATAAAATTGGTGCGGATACAGGGTTGGGGTTGATGTATGTGAAAAATCCTGATAAATATAAGCCCGTGATTTTTGGTGGGGGAATGGTGAATAAAATTGCTGGGGGGCAAGTGTTTTTTGTGCCAGGACCAGAAAAGTTCGAGGCCGGGACATTGCCGTTGACCCAGATTGCGGGGTTGGGGGTGGCGATTGATGAACTGGAAAAAAATCGCCCAGATTTGAATCTGATAAAATATATGTATGACCAATTGTCGGAGGCGCCAAGGATTAAAATGCTGACGAAGCGTGATGCGGCTGTGCTGACTTTTGTCATAGATGGTATGCATGTGTTGGATTTTGGTGCGTTTGTCAGTGCACGGGATATTTGTGTGCGTGTGGGGAATATGTGCGCATCCTGGATTCATAATGTGATGGGGGTGACAGGGTCGATTCGTTTGTCTGTTGGTGCATCTAATACAATGGATGAAGTTAAGTACGTGGTTCAGGTAATAAAAGATATTATAAAATGATATTTACAAAAGATGATATTATCAGCGCACTGAAAACAGTGTATGATCCAGAAATCCCAGTTAATGTTTGGGATATGGGGCTGATTTATGAAATTGATATTAAGGTGCAAGAAGTTGTTATCAAAATGACTTTTACAAGTCCTACATGCCCCATGATGGAGGAATTGATGGAGCAGGTTCGTAGTGCTGTGCAATCGGTTGTGGGGGACGTGCCTGTGCGGGTGGATTTGGTGTGGGATCCACCATGGGATTTGTCGCATATGTCGGATGTGGCGCGTTTGGAACTGGATTTGACCAACGAGGGATGGTAATAAATATGAATTATCAAGATATGAAAAATATGCTGATGATGACGGATGACCCGACAATAAGGTTGGAAATGGTTATGGATTTCGGAAAAAAATTGTCGCCTGTGCCAGATGGGGCAGAATGTAGCGAAATTTTGGGGTGTGCTTCGTTCGTGCAGATTTGCAGGTTGGAAAATCGGTTTTATGGTGTTGCCGATTCGGCAATAGTTCGGGGAATTGTGGCGATAATTATTGCAATGGTTGACGGTAAGTCGGCAGACGAAATAAAAAAAATGGATGTTGATAATGAATTTAAGAGTCTGGGGTTGGGGCTGGGGGCCGGGCGGTTGAATGGTGTGAATTCTATGATTCGTTTTTTACAGAATTTATGATAAAATGCCATCAGGCATATTGTAATGTGGGGGTGTATATGCAAGATGATGAAAAAATGTTTCAGATTGGCGTGTGGTCTGTTGGGATTGTGTTAATGGCGACTGTGGTATTACAGGTGGCATTTCGTACGCAAAATCGTCAATTGAATCGGGTGCGACGGGAAATCGTTGAAACCCAACAACAAATCGCTGTGGCCGAAGCGAACTTTGCATCATATGTGCGCCCCGAGATTTTACGAAACTTGGTGGTAAGTATTGTGCCAAGGTCAGAAGTTGTCAGTTTTAATAAGTCAATTGCAATCAATGAAATAGGATTTAAAGAAGAATTGTAAATGTTTGAAGTCGGTAAGGATATCTTAAAGCATGGTTTTACAGGTACACGTGGCGATGGTATCGGGCGCAAGCGGTTACGTGTAATGTATACGGTGTTTTTATTTGCGTTTGTGATATTTATTGGGCGGACTTTGCAATTGGGAATTCAGGGAACGGACAGGGCGCGCTTGGCAGGTTCTGATGGTGAGTGGAATGTGCAACGCGCAGATATTGTAGATAGAAATGGCGATATATTGGCGAAAAATGTCGCATCTGGGCATATCATATTACGTAATCGGGCGGTGCGAGAACAAGACCGAGATGCGGTTGCGCATACAATACATCAGGCGTTGCCGTATGAATATTCTTTGGCCGAGGCTATTGCGCTGGTTAATTCAGATAGACGATTTATAAGACTTAAAAAATATGCTAGTGATACACAACGAGAAATTATTCAAAAGGCAAAATTGGAAGGGTTAGAGGTTGAGAAAATTCAAACGCGTAAATATCCAAAACGCAGGCTGTTTTCTCATATTGTTGGTTTTGTTGGGGTCGAAGGACATGGATTAGAAGGCGCAGAAAGAATTTACGATGATTATTTGACGGAAAACAAGGATCCGTTGCGGTTGTCTGTCGATTCGCGTGTGCAGGCGGTGTTTTATGATCAACTGTCGTCCGCAATGCAGAAATATCAAACCAGGTCGGCGATGGGTATGCTGATGAATTCACGTACAGGGGAAATGATTGCGATGGTGTCCTTGCCGGACTTTGATCCGGAAAATTTGGGGGCTGACTCTGTTGCGAATCGCTTGTTCAAGCCAATGCGCGGTGTGTTTGAATTGGGGTCTATTTTCAAAATATTTAATACTGCGTTGGCATTAGAAAATGGAATTAATAAAGAATATTATGTTAAAGAGCCGTTTGTTATCCCAGATAAGTTTGGACGGGTGGCGGCAAGAATTACCGATATTCGCAGTTTCAAGCCACCGCGGCCATATCTGACGGTTGAAGAGATTATGGTACATTCATGCAATGTGGGCAGTGCACAGATTGCGCTGGATTTGCCAGATGGTGCGCAAAAAGACTTGTTCGAAAGACTGCATTTTGATGAGGCGTTGAATCTGGAATTTGGGCGAACGGAAAAGCCTTTGTTGCCGAATAAGTGGGGGCCTGTGGAAAGAGCAACGCGTTCTTATGGACATGGTATTTCAGTGACCCCGATGCATTTGATGTTGGCGGTGAATGCTGTGACAAACGGTGGAATTTATATTTATCCAACATTGCAAAAACGAAATGTCGGTGTGGTGCATGGGGAACGTGTGCTGGCGGATGAAATATCGGCAAAGTTGCGCCCGATTATGCTGCGTGTGGCCGAAGAAACCAGTGGAAAGCAAGCGCGTGTGGCAGGTATTCAAATCGGGGGTAAGACCGCGACCGCCGTTAAATACACTAATGGCAGGGTTGACCATAAAAGAAATGTAACCGCATTTGTTGGTGTGTTCCCAGTTAATGCGCCGCAATATACTATTTTGGTTGTGTTGGACGAACCTCAGGGAACCAAGGAGTCTTGGGGATGGCGGACCGCAGCATGGAATGCTGTGCCGACAACAGGAAAAATTTTGGATGGCATACTGCCGTTGCTATTTGAATAAATTTGGATTATAATGCACTTGATAATAAAAAAAAGAGAAGTGCGTTGAGTAGTAGAATAGTAGAGAAGTCCATGCTGGGCAAAGCATGGGTGTTGGCAGATGGTATAGATAATGTAAATTCAGACGACCTGGTTAAAAAAATTTTGGCAGGGCGGGGAATTTGTGCAGATGAAGATGTTAAAAAATTTCTGAATCCATCAATCAAGGAATATATGCCAAATCCATCGGTGTTGACTGATATGGATGTGGCTGCGCGTATCATCGCAGATGCGGTGGAAAATAATGAAAAAATTGCCGTATATGGTGATTATGATGTTGATGGGATTACATCTACGGCGATTTTTGTGAAGTATTTGCGCGAAATGAATGCGGATGTTGTTTGGCATTTGCCTATGCGAGAAGGCGAGGGGTACGGCCTGAATAATGGCGCAATCGACGAAATTGCGGCGGCGGGGGCAAATTTACTGATTACAGTTGATTGCGGTATCAGTGGCGTGAACGAGGTGGCGCATGCACGTCAATTGGGGATGCGTGTTGTTGTGACAGATCATCATTCGCCTGATAGTATGTTGCCCGAGGCAAACGCAGTTGTAAACCCCAAGAGATGTGATGATTTGTCGGGGTTGACATATTTGGCTGGGGTTGGGGTGGCATTTTTGACACTGGTGGCATTGAATCGCGAATTGAAAAGTCGTGGTGGTGGGGTGGATAATTCTGAATTGATGAATTATATGGACTTGGTCGCGTTGGGAACGATTTGTGATACCATGCCGCTGATTGGTCTTAATCGTGCGTTTGTGTCAACGGGGCTGCGGGTGTTGGGATTGCGTAAAAATCTGGGGCTGCGGGTGTTGATGGATGTTGCTAGAATTAAAAAGCCGTCAGTTTATGCGGCTGGTTTTGCACTGGGGCCACGATTGAATGCCGCAGGAAGATTGGATTCGGCTGCGCCTGCGTTGGATTTGCTGTTGACGGATAATCCGCTGATCGCAAATGATCTGGCAAATAAATTACATGTTATGAATCAGGAACGTATCGATATTCAAAATGCTATTATGTTGCGTGCCTGTGAAATGGCCGAGTGTTGCTGTCAGTCCGGTCGATGCAGTTTGTTTGTTTGTGGTGAAAATTGGCATGGCGGTGTGATGGGAATTATCGCAGGAAGGCTAAAGGATAAATATGATTTGCCGTCGTGTGTTGCGACCAAGTCTGATGGGGTGATAAATGGTTCTGGGCGGTCAATTGCCGGTGTGGATCTAGGAAAAATTATTCATGATGCGTTGGCGGCAGGTATCATCAGCGAGGGTGGAGGACATGCAGCGGCAGCGGGATTTTCGTTGGATGAAGCAAATGAGGCTGTGTTTTGCGAGTTCTTGGAAAATGCTGTCAGAGAACAATTAAATGGTAAAGCGGTCGAACCTGAATTGTTGGTGGATGCTGAAATGGATGCCGGTGGTGCAAATATGCGACTAATCAAAAAAATATCGGAATTGGCACCGTTTGGTCAGGGAAATCCAGAACCGACTTTGGTGTTGCGTGGGGGCGTGTTGCAATTCGCCGCTGTGATGAGGGGTGGGGCGCATTTACGTGGCAGTATTTCAACCAGTGCAGGTACTCGGTTGGCGTTTGTTGGATTTAATTTGGTGGGGACGCCTGTGGGGGATTTTTTGCTGGACGAAGCGAATGTAAATACTAAAATAATGTTGTTGGGCAAGTTAAAAGAAAATGAATATAATGGTCGTGTCAATGCCCAGTTCTTTGTGGAAGATATCGCGATATAAAGAAAGGTTAATATGGAACAAAAAATACAAGACTTTTTTAATTGTGTGCGAAAAGCAAAGTCTATTGTGATAATGGGACATAAAAATCCAGACGGAGATTCGCTGTGCAGCGTGTTAGCTTTGGCGCATTTAATTGAAGAAAATTTTGGAATCAGTCCCGTTTGTGTGTATGATGGAAATATTCCCGAGAATTTGTCCGAAGTTCCATTGCGGTCGCGTATCAAATATTTTGAACGAGTTGATTTAAGTCAGCCGTTCGATTTGGCAATTGTTATGGATTATGGTAATCCTGTGCATATAGGTGGGGCGCAACCCGCAGTTGATAATGCAAAGTTTGTGGTCGAAATTGATCATCATAAAAACGATGCACCAATAGGACAACTGTGTATCAATGATGATGGCGCCGTAGCGACCGCTGTGATTGTGTATAAAATTATGCGCGCTGGTGGATTGAAAATGGACGCGTCTACGGCAGATTTGTTGGCGTTGGCGATTTTAACTGATACCGGTAATTTTAAGTTCGTGCGAAATGGCGATGCTTTGCGAATTGTGGCAGATTTGGTTGATAGTGGTGTGAATATTCGTAGTTTGATTGAGTTGATGAATAATAAACCTCGCAAGACCGTGCAGTTAGAAGCGCGAACGGCAGCAAATGCAGAATTTTTCTATCGTGGGCGGTTGGCATTGGCCATCGTCGAGAAAAAAGATTATAAATATTTGGATGGTCGTGGTGAAATGACTTTGAGTTTGCTGGGACAGATTCAGGGGGTTGAATATATAGTTTTGTTAAAGGAACAAAAGCCTGGTCAGATTGGAGTATCGATTCGTAGCCGAAAAAAACCAATTGATAATATTGCTGTGGCCCTGGGGGGCGGTGGGCATGAAAGGGCGGCCGGTGCAATTGTGCGGGATAGCTTGGAAAATGTTCGTGCGCGCGTTTTGGAGTTATTTAAAGGAGAATAGAGAAAATGAAAAAAATTTTACTGGGGTTGTTTTTTGTATTGGTTGGGTTGAACGCAAATGCAGCGGTTGATGCAACATTGGTGGATAAAGCGGAAAAATATTTGAATGCTGTGACAGGATTAGCAGGAGAGTTTGTTCAGACCGCAAATGGCAAACAACAGTCTGGGGATTTCGCAATGTTGCGACCAGGACGTGTGCGGTTGGACTATGATGATATGCCGGTACAATTGATTTCAGATGGGACCGATTTGTATTTCTTTGATAAATCATTGGATCAGATTACAACTGTGCCAATTACCAGTACTCCGGCGGGTATATTGGTCAGAAAAAATATTGATTTGGAAAACGCAGATATCAATGTTGTCGAGACAACCGATATGAAAAAAACTTTTGCATTGAAATTGAACTTGCGTGGACAAGAGGGACTGGGCTATATGACGGTTGTGTTTGATAAATCGCCGGTTAAATTAAATTCTTGGACGGTGGTTGATGCGACAGGTGCCAAGACAGAAGTTAAGTTTGCTGGGCTGAAAGAAAAAACAAATTTTGAGAAAAATTATTTCCAAATCGCACGACATAAAACTGTCAGTACCAGTGGTGGTGATGACTATTACGATTAAATAAATATGTTCGGAATCAGTTGGGGTGAATTTTTTGTGATTTTGTTGGTTGGTGTCGTTGTGATACCAGCGCGTATGTGGCCAGATGTTGCCAGATTCTTGGCGCGGGTGGTCAAGTTTGTGCGCGGGATTATTTGGAAAATTACCGATGCGTCCGAAAATATTAAACAGCAAATTGAACTGGAAAAACCAATCGATGATTTAATTCATTCTGCGACTGATGATGTGCTGGATACTATTTCAACCGCAATGAAAAAACCCAAAAAAACGAATCACAAAAAGGTGCAGAAAAAATGAAGAAAATGACAATGATGCAACATTTTTCTGAACTGCGCCGGCGGATTTTGTGGGTGGCGTTGATTTTTGCGTGTGTGTTTGTGATGGGGTGGTATGTTGCGCCATGGGTGCAAGAGTTTTTGACCCGGCCTTTGTTGACGGTTTGGGGTGATGGGGCCTTGATTTACACTGGCTTGACTGATGGGTTGATGATTCAGTTTTCGTTGGCTGCTTTGTTTGCTTTGTTGGTTATTATGCCGGTTGTGTTGTGGCATGTGTGGGCATTTATTGCGCCGGGATTAAAGAAAAATGAACGGGGATTTATTTTGCCTGTCTTGGTGATGTCGCCGATTTTGTTTTTGTTGGGGGCAGGGTTCGCTTTTTATTTTTTATTTCCTGTTGTGTTCGGTTTTTTTGTTGAACTGAATCAGGCGGCACCTGTGCCGGCCGTTTTATTGCCGGCAGCGCGGGATTATTTGACATTTACAATCGGTTTGCTGAAGGTTTTTGGGGTGGCATTTCAGTTGCCTTTGGTGTTGGTGTTATTGAATCGTGTTGGGGTGTTGAAGCGCGTGCAGGTTTTGAAAATGCGCAGATATGCGATTGTGTTTATTGTGATTGCGGCTGCGGTGTTAACACCACCTGATATTGTCAGTCAGATTTTATTGGCTTTGCCGATGTGGGCGTTGTTTGAGGTCAGTATTTTGTTTATGCGCCACGATTGATTTTATGATATAATAGTATCGTGAAAAAAATCTTATGTTTTTTTGTGGGGGTGTTGTTTGTGCAAACAGGGTGTGATTTACAACCCAAGGTTTTGTCGTTCCCAGATTCTGTTGGGGGCTTTATTTCAGAACGATATCCAGCATTGTTGGCGGATCCAGACAAGTATCCAGAAATTTATAATTCGGCGGCAACGGATTATGGTATGTATGCCGCGCCAGAATTGTATGGGTCTGATGCAACAAATGATTATGTCTTGTATGCGTCAGTTGACGATTATATTATTCCGCCACAGGTGGTGGATGCGGATGTCGGGGAAGAGATTATTATGCAAGAAGAGATTCCCAGTGACAAGGAAGATGATGAATATCAGACAGATTTTGCAGAAGAAGAAACAACACAGGTTGATGCACAAGAAGATACGGGTTTGGCCAGTGTTGATGACTATATTTTGGTTCCGATGTATGGAGATGCCAGGGCGCAACGTGTTGAATTTGAAGCCGATGATATTTTAACAATTGGTAAACCAAATGCAGGGACGCAAAAAATAACCCGGGTGGATTTAACCGAGGTAGAGGTGGTAAAAGGGGATACTTTGTATTCTTTGTCGCGTAAATATTCTGTGCCGGTGAATGATTTGGCGGTGATGAATAATTTACAGGCACCGTTTACATTAGTTGTGGGACAAAAGGTTCGTGTGCCAAATTTGGTGCGCGTGCCTGTCGAGACGATTGATAAAACAACCGTGAAAATTGTAGAGGCAGAACCAAAACAGATCAAAGAAACTAAAAAAGACCAGAAAGTCGCCGTACAGACGAAAAAAGAGCCAGTGAAAAAAATAGAAAAGGAAACCAAAAAGAAGGTTGCACAGACACAGCCCGAGAAAAAGATTTCTTCGGACCCGTCCAAGAAATTGCCAAAGATAACTGCGCGTTCTTCGAATAAGTTTTCATGGCCGGTTCGGGGCAAGATTTTGTCGAATTATGGCGAAAAATCAAATGGATTGTTTAATGATGG
>JAWPOG010000008.1:0-47060 GCA_033345155.1 Alphaproteobacteria bacterium
CTTTTCCAATCTATTGAATTCTAGCATTTTTTTCCATTTTTTACAACAGCTTTTTATAAAAAACAAAAATCTAGCACGGTAAATATAAACAGAATTTTTCATAAAAAATTCTGTCATCCCGTGGCTTGACACCGGGATGACAAGTACTTTAATTGCTCTTTGCGCTTTGCTCATTAATAAAAATCCCCCAGTTGGGGGATTTTTATTACAGGAAAGGAACCCTGTACCTATATCAATCCAAACGAAGTGATATAGTTAAAAGATATACCCATGATAAAATTGCTGCCATAAACATCAACCCCACGGGCACGGGCGCGACGATACTGCACATATGGCCCCATCGTCAAATCACCCCATAAATTCGTATCTAAACGCAAAATCACACTCAGGTCACGTTCCAAATCATTTTTCTGGAATCCGGAATAACTCAAATATTCACGATAATACCCATTTGACGACAACCTTACTCCATCGCGTATATCATATTCCAGTCGCCATCCAATCTCGGCCGCCAATTTACTAATTTGTTCACCAACATATGTAAAGTCGTATTCATATACACCAGTCAAATATAAACTTTTCAGCACCACATTATCAAACAGTGATATACCAGCATTTGCACGCAAGACATTCTGACGTGGTGTATCATCTGCATGTTTAAATTCAGTATCATATGCCCCACGCACAGTTGGCCCCAACTTGAATCCAGAAAATTCCCAGCACGCATACGACAAATTACTGCTTAATAAAATATCATCGGCATTTTCGTTGATTGTTTCGCCCCCATCAAACGCTTTTAACTTTGTTTCCCCATATTCCATAAACAACGAATTATCCCACAAAAATCTGTCTTTGCTATATTCCAACGCAGTATCGAACACACCTTTGATAAAAGTTTGATTGTCCGCCTTTAGTGCAGAAATCGGCGACCCTTGATATTTATCAGCATTATCAACATTGGTCTGCGACCATTCCAGTCCAATTCTGCGCACTGCCAATGTCAAACTTTCCTGATTTTGCGTTGCCACATCATCCGCCACCGCCATCGCCGGCATCAGCGCACCCAGCACCCCCAAACACAATTTCTTCACTTCACACCCCTATTATTTCCATATTCGCAACAACCCTTCACTGCCCGCATATTTCCACCCAGCATCTCGCACCGCTATTGTAAACCCAGCACGTGCTGACACAGGCAATTCCAAGATTACACCCCACCCAGAAATAGACTTTGTATCCAAATCCACATTCTGATTTCGTGCAATCTGATTCAACTCGGCCCAATCTGCCAATTTATCTGACAAACTCGCATTTACAACAAACACATCACGATTTGATTCATCCGTCAACCAATGATGCACCCCTTTGTTATCCAACCAATTTCGCGCCACATCCGCATCCAACACCATTGTAATACTTGCCGAATATGTCGTATCCGAAGTCCTTTCACCCTCGATACTGGAAATTGCAATCAATTCCGTTAATTCTGAATTTTCCGCACCCTTTACCACAGTCTCCAAGACATCTACGTCTGCATATTGCCGCAACACATCTATCACAATCTGTCGCCTGGCCTCGTCAAAAGCCATATCTTTGGCGATTGCCGCCGTATCACTAGTCACATTTACATCGGCCACACCACGCAATTCCACCGCATGCCCCGCCACACAAACCATGGTCAACAAACACCCGACAAAAATCGTCCGCAAATTCAGCATACTATCAGAACCTTGCATTTATACCAATACGAATACCCAGCGACTTATAAAACGATTCCACTTCACCATCGGTCGTATCTTCCCAGCCATTTGCCCTGACTTGCGCAACATATTCTGGACTTAACACAACGGCATTCCCAGAAGCATCAACAATACCATCCGTCGCCGTTATACCATTCAGCATATAGTACTCGATATCTGCAGCTGAAAAGCTATAGCCAAATTCATCGTTCAACACAGTCCACCAGGCATCAAACAGCAAATCATATTCCGGTTCCCAATACTCAGGATTCAGGTATGTAGTCGCATCTGCATCAGACACCTTGTAATAATCGTATGTCACCCCAACAGACAACGCAATACTATCCGTCAACATAGTACGCCAATCTGCCCCCATTCCGAAATGAATCCCAGAACCAATCCCGCCTTTATCCTGGATTGACTTTGGATGTTGCCAATCTATACGATATGGCTGATCGCCGGTTGCAGTGTACGCAGGCAAACCAAATTCAAAATTTGCATCTACCCAATTATATTGATTGATATCATACCGCATTCCCAATCCGACATATGGCCCCGCCCATTCAACTTCGTACGAATGGCTAACATCTGGCTGCTCGAAGTAAAACGTACCTTCGGCTTCAACAAAATCATACCCACTGGGCAATTGAATTGCCACATAATACGCATCGCCATCTAAATAACCATCCCCATCAACATCTTCCAACTGATTACCATTTGCATCAAAATACGAATACCCCGGATACACAGGCGAAGCATAATTCAAAACACTATCAAACGCCGCAATCAGTGGCCAACACTGCACGGACCCATCCTCCAAGGTCACACAAGACCCATCATAATCAGCATTAACAACAACTGCACCCTTGTTATTTGATGTTTCCAGTTTGTACTTCAAATAACGCCACCCAACCGAAGGTGTCACTTTCAAAGCACCAATCTTGAACATATCTGCGAACCCCAGCCCAACATTATAGCCAAACATACTACCATCTTTACTGGCCCCAATCGACATAGCATGTCCATTCTTTATCCCCATCAGATCATCATAATAATGCACACCATACAAATATCCGCCATTAGTTATATCATCATCGACCATGGTAGTCTCGCCAGTCTGCATACCATACTGTAACCCAGCATCCAATTGCACACCCAGGCTTCCAAAATTAAACCCGTATTTACCAGCCACATCCAACACCAACCAGTCAACATTATCGTAATGCAATTTCGAACCGGCAACACCCATTTCAAATCCCCAGCTGGCGACCTGCTTATTCACCCCAATCCCTAAACTAAGGCCACTTTGTTGTGTCGCCGTATTGGCCGGCTGTACCTTGGTGGATGTCTGTTGCCTTTGTTGTACCTGTTGTGTTTGCACCATTCCTGTACGGGAATTAGCATACCTGTCATTTGCATATTGATTTTGATTATACACAGCCCCCTGATTAGTATAAGTATTCGCTAACACGCGTTGCGCATAAGGCTGCTGAACATACCCCTGTTGTGCATACCCTTGCTGAACGTACCCCTGTTGCGCAGGCTGATAATATGCCCCACGCGCACCACCAGTCGCCACAGCAACCAACAGAAATGCCGAACAGTTAAACAAAAAACTTGCCACAAATTTCATATTAAATCCTTTCCTTTACGACAATTTTATCATAAAAATTATTGAAAAACAAATTTGATATTGTAAAAATATTGCAATAACATATCCAACGCATGCGACCATGGCGGAACTGGTAGACGCGCAGCACTAAGGATGCTGTGAGGCAACTCGTGGGGGTTCGATTCCCCCTGGTCGCACCACCAATATATTTATTTTGTACTTGCTCGCTTTTTTATAAATTTGCTAACATTCACTAAACGAGATGAAGGGAATCAAACAGCTTTTGGCCGGACTGCTTATACCGCTTGCGTTTCAGGCGGTGTTGCACAATGCGATTAACACCGCACAAGCGGCCACTCGTCGTGACAGCTCCCCGGTTTCAAACGCACGCAAAACCCCAACCCCCAAACCTGTACCAACAACAACGCGCACAACAAGCGGCAACAAATCTGTCACAACCACACGCAATCGCACCGCCACTGTATCGCCTCGCGAATCGACAAACGGCGCACACCCCGCACAATCTCTGGAAAAATCTGTATCGGCACGCACGGCGACCAAATTACAATCTCGAAACACCACCCCATCGCCACACACAAATTCACAATCACGAAACTCAACGATTCAACAACCAATCACCCGCACCACACAAAAAACCAGAACTACCAACATGCGGGCACGTACTGCAACCACCAGCACAGATATATTAAACCGCGACTTTTCCGGATGTCGTGCGGTTTTTTTCGATTGCATGGATGAATTTTGCGCAAACAAAGACACCCAACTTAAACGTTGTGCATGCTCGTCCCGCATCCACGAATTTGACAGCACAAAAAAAAGACTTGCCGACGTAGAAGACAAACTGTTGGATTTCAGTCAACGCTTGCTGACCGTCAATTTGGACAAAGAAGACGCGCTTGCAATAAACACCCCGACTCAGGGTGAACTGGCCTATGCCACCAAGGACACATCCGAATCCAAAAAAATGTTGGATGAAATCGCGAAAAAATTGAACAACAGTTTTAATGACAATAACTTTGATCAAAACCTGAACGCCATATCACTCTCGTTAAACATAGAATCTGCTTTCGACACCTTGGATTCTATGGCGGGCGCTTCGACCACGACAAAATCTGGCACAGAATTACATGCGGCCGCCCTGCCCATATGTCGCGAAATGGCGGCCGAAGTTTGCTCGCCCGAGGATATTATCATCGCAGAAAACAGCTATCAGGTAGCAATCGAATCGGACTGCAACACCGTAAAAAAATCCTATCAAACCCAGGTTGACCAGGCACGCGCCCAGGTATTCGAATCGGGCGCACTGTTGGATATGTCTCGTCTGGACAGCCATCAAAAACGCAATTCAGACGACATTTTAACCTGTAAACGCAAGATGCTGGAAACGTTAACCGATTCGACCGTATGTGGCACAGACATGGGCAAATGCCTGGACACATCAGGCCGTTATATTGACCCAACCACAGGCCAGGCATTCTTGACCGCAGATTTGGCCAATTTAACGACATTAATAACCCGTCCTGAAACGAATCAAACATGGGTGACGACCCCTGGCAACGAACCTTTCGTCACATTTTTAAATTCTAAAAAGAAGTTCTTGGAACCCGCCATGGAAAATTGCCAAGACATATCGGATTATGTCTGGGACGCATTCCTAGAAGACGCGCTATCCCAAATAAAACTGGCCCAAGAAGAGAAATTGGAACAAGTACGCCAATCCTGCACCACTTTGACAACACAGTGTTTGGATAATGCATTCGATTCGATTACCGATTTTGACGCACGTGCATTGTCTATATTTGGTGTTGCTGCCGACAAAACCGCCAATGCCATGTGTGCTGAGGTGCAAAATGCATGTGCTGCACTGATGGGAACATCACCTGGTGCTGACACATGGGGTGCTGGTATAACAGAAATTGCGACCAATAAAACCTATGAAACAATACTGCAAACTTGCCAAGAAGTTGGACGCGCCTGCATAATCCAGGCCTGCGCGACCTCGGCCGGTAATTTTGTAATGTGCGAAAACATAGACACATCTATTAATCGTAAATCAATTCTTGAACGCACCGCCTGTTGGGACGAAGTCCTAGACTGCGTTGCCAGCGCGGGCTCAGATACACTGGCCAAAATTCAGACCTTACACGCATTAGATGCAATTCAGAACAATAATACGGCCACCATACATCGTACATTCTATGGTGAAATGTACAACATCACCAACTCGGACAGCATCACATTGCACCCCAACGGGGGAACTACTATATCGTGCATTATGGACGGACAATCCAATTGCGTACACGACATTTGTAATACAGAATGTATTGGCGAACCCCTTGATGCTCCAGTATCCACAGAATGCTATACCTGTCGTCTGGCGGAACGCATTTGGGGTAATTGCGAGGCTCCATCCAACACCAATCTGGCTGGTGAGGCCCAAGAAACCACACTGCATAACAGAATCAAAACAAACAGTGACACAGACACATTATTGGCATGGTTTGCCAAAAACACCGGCACAGACACCGCATCTGACAGTTGTCGCAATACAGGTTGTCGCCCTGGTTATGTATTTTCCACCGATGGCCAATGTGTTCCATCAGGCAATGTTGACAGCGCTGGTAACACATGCCTAACCGCCCAACGTTTCACAATATATGACGACTTTACAAATTGTTGCACAATCGACGGTGTTTTTGACAGCCTTGGCAACTGTTGTAAATCAGGCAACGTCCGCACAATTACCGCGACTGGTTATTTTGGCATCAGTGACATAATCGGACAAAGTATATGCACCCCAGCAGACACCTCAGCAGCGACCCTGATTGCCAATTATACCCAAGACAATATTGCATACAATATAGTCTGTCTGGGCACAGTATCGTGGACAGGCACCAGCAGCAATGCTTATCCAAATGGTCAATCGGCTCAATGTAACGGTTCACTGATTCTGATTGACGAAGACGGTCACTATATCGCCCCAACGTCATTGAACAACACCCGCATGTCCATCGTATCATCATATTACAACATGCAATCCGCTGACAAATGCGCTTATTCTGACACAGGCTGGTCAACCTGCATCAGCAATCAGACCACAGAATGTCCCACACCAGACAATTGGCATATTGATTATTCAGACGATGTATGTAACACAACAACACCCTAGATAAAAATCCGACGACCTATGTCGGATTTTTTTATTGCTTTTGCCCCCATTTTTTGTCTAGCATAGCATCAGGATGAGAAAACTAATTATCGCACTATTAATACCAGTATTTCACTTGGCCTCTACATCGGCTGATGCGGTCACCTGCGAAACTATTACCTCCCAAACCACATGCAACACAACAATTGGTTGTTTTTGGTCTGTTTCAAACATCGCCCCCAGATGCTCTCCGTGTCCAAAAAACACATACAGCAACGGTCGCAACATTGTTTGCGCACGATGTGGTGCAAATTCCTCGACAAATGCAGCGGGCACTGGTTGCAATTGCAACCCTGGCTATCACATAATAAACCAACCCAATAACGCGCAATTGAATAACAACAGCCAAGATTGTGTCGGCAACACATTCTCGATTAGCTATGATACAGGCAATGCAAGTTGTTTAAAAATGACAACCACAAGTTGCACTTATGGCGCAACAAATTGCATGGCCTCTTATGCAAATAATTGTACATATACTGGATACACTTTACTTGGGTGGACCTGCGATCACTGCACAACACAAAACTTGATAAAACCCGGCTCCAGACTCAACACCATATCAAACGGTCTTGACATCACATTAACGGCCCAATGGCAACAATGTCCCGCCGGTTCTTATTGTTCCAATGTATCACAAGTAAAAACATGCCCAGCGGGTTCAACATCTGACGCCGGTTCCACCTCTATCAACGACTGTTATATGCAGGGTGGAACGACCAAAATTTGCGACAACAATAACAATTGCTTTACCTTGCCTGGCACCAATAGATTACCATATACAATTGTTCCAAACAACAAAATACCCATCAAGAACACTGAAAACACATTAAAATAATAAATAAACTATCTACAAACACAGATTTTACCACAATTTAATCTTATCAATCGCTTTGCGAATCAAATCCAGCTGCATCGTCCCAAATTTACCCAAAACCCAGTCTGCTGGATCCATCGGCAAATCAAAGTCACGCGGATGCCCGATTCCAATACGAATACGTCTATAATCTCGTCCTATATGCGCATCAATTGAACGAATTCCATTATGCCCCGCGCTGCCACCACCGATTTTTTCGCGGCAATCCCCAACCGTAACATCCATATCATCATGAATTACAATTAGGTTTTCCATCGGTATCTTATAAAAGGTCATTAATGCCTGCACCGCCACGCCACTGTTATTCATAAATGTCTGTGGCTTGGCGAATATCACCCGTCGGCCATCAAAATCCCCCCGCAAGACCATCGCATCATGTTCGCGCTTCCAGGATTGTTCCGCCCCCACCAGGCAATCCACCGCCATAAACCCAACATTATGACGCGTATTAACATATTGCGCACCAGGATTTCCTAATCCAACCACTAAAAAAGGTTTATTTTCTTGCATATTTACCACCATTTTTTTTATTATAATATCACATAAAGGAGAAAACATGAACATAAAATCTTTTGGTATTTTGACTGCAACAACAATCATGATATCTGCAGGCGCGGCGAATGCGAACATGCTGTTTGACATCTATGCTGGCGGAACATATGGCGTTGGCGGTTATACCGTCTTTATCGACGATGAACACATATCAGATTCATCAATGTCTTACGGTGCCGTTCTGGGGCTGGACATTCCATTATTCCGTATTGAATTAGAATATGATTATCTGGACACAGATGACGCCACAATGAATCTGGGTTTTGTCAATGGGTACTTTAAAATTCCAACCCCAATATTAAAACCATACATTGGCGCTGGTATCGGATATACCTTTTCCAGCGAATACGAACCATCTAACATGTCAAAAATTGATATTGACGACACCATTGCATACCAGGGTATGTTGGGAATGACACTGAACCTGCCAATAATTCCGTTTAACATCGATGTCGAAGGCCGTGTTCTGTATGCCCCCGACATGTTCGAAATCACAAACATAGCGCCCGACCTGCTGCAATACGAAGGTCGCGTAAAATTGCGCTATGTATTCTAGTACTAAATAACATAACTGGGAAATCCATATGCTGACACTGATTGATGGCAATTCTTTACTGTTTCGTGCATACTATGGCGTCCACAGTCGCCTGACCCGCACCGATGGCACTCCAACAGGGGCAGCATACGGATTTTTCAATATGCTTTTGCCAATTTTATCGGCCGCCAAACCCGACGATGCATTTGTGTGTATATTTGATGCATCGCGCATCACCTTTCGCCAGGATATATACCCCGCCTATAAAATGAACCGCGCTGCCACACCTGCGGACTTAATTGCCCAGGGCCAGATGATTCAATCGGGCCTGATGTCTATGGGCATGCCGGTTTTGTGTGTCCCCGGCGTCGAAGCGGACGATGTTATCGCCACCCTGGCACGCAATAATTGCACCGAACCAAATGCCACCCGCATTATCACCAGCGACAAAGATTTAATGCAACTGGTGTCCGACTGCGTATTTTTATATGACGGCATGAAAAACCGCGAAATTCGCGACCCCGAAGTTTTGGAAAAATTCGGCGTAAAACCGCACCAGGTAATTGATGTCCAATCCCTGATGGGCGACTCATCCGACAATGTACCCGGTGTTCCTGGCATTGGCCCGAAAAAGGCTGCGGAACTTATCAATCAATTTGGTACATTGGACAATCTGTACGCCAATCTGGACGATGTAAAAAATGAACGCATCCGCAACCTGTTACGTGACAACCGCGAAATGGCGTATATTTCCAAGCAACTGGTCACATTAAAAACTGATGTAGATTTATCAGGATTGACAATTACCCCATTTCGTTTTAACACCCCAGACGCACTGGAATTTGTTCGCACAAACCTGGAAAGCAATTCATTGATTACAAAAATCGAAAAGCTGTTTCCGGTCGAGCAAAACTCACCCGCCCCATCCGAATTTTCATTCCCCGGCAATGCGTGTGATATACCCGACGCTTCTCCTGCCCCAACACCTGCAAAAAAACGTGAAATCAAATGCGAAATCATAACAACCGAAGACGCACTGAAAAAATATCTGGGGCGCATCGATAAAATATTAACAATTGATACTGAAACAACGGGGTTGAATCATACCACCGATAAAATTGTCGGCATTTCATTGGCAATCGATGACACACATGGGGCCTATATCCCAATTCGTCACCTTGGCGGCACCACCGATTTGTTCAAAGGTTCCAATATCGCCCCAGATCAATTACCATTAGATACAGTTTATAAACAACTGTGGCCTGTATTAACTAATCCAAACATTATAAAAATCGGCCACAACCTGAAATACGACCTGCACATCATGGCGAACGAGGGTTGGCCCACCCAACAAATCCATCCGATTGACGATACAATGCTATTATCATATGCGTTGCATGGCACGCGTCATGGACACAGCCTGGACGAACTGGCATTAATGTATCTTGGGCATGAAAACATCAAGTTTTCTTCACTATTTCCGCCCAAAACTCGTGATGCCGACATGCATTTTGATGGGCTGGCGGTGGCGGACGCCTGTCAATATGCCGCCGAAGATGCATGCATCTGTCGTGCACTGTACGATTTAATGCGCCCAGAATTAGATTCAGATAAAAAACTTCACCCCCTGTACGAAATGTGCGATTTACCATTAATGCCAATATTGATGCAAATGGAACGCACAGGCGTATTGGTTGATCGTAATAAACTACAGCATTTATCGACTGTATTTCATAACCAACTGCAAATACTGCAACAAGAAATATGGGAACTTGCCGGCCACGAATTTAATATCGCCAGTCCCAAACAACTGGGGACGATTTTATTTGATGAATTAAACCTGCCTGCGAATAAGAAACGTTCAACCAGTGCAGACACATTAAACGATTTAATCGACACACACCCCATCATAGAAAAAATCCTGTCATGGCGTTCTATTGCAAAACTAGCCGGAACTTACGCAGACACATTGCCGCACCAAATTGCACCAGACGGTCGCATCCACACCACCTATTTACAGACCAGCACTAACACCGGCCGCTTGTCCAGTCGCAATCCCAACCTGCAAAATATACCGATAAAAACAGAACTGGGCGAAGAAATCCGCAAATGCTTTATTGCCGCCCCCAACCACACATTGATATCGGTTGACTATTCCCAGATTCAGTTGCGCCTGCTAGCAGACATCGCAAATGTTCACACCTTCAAAGAAACCTTTAACAACGGTGCCGACATTCACGAACAAACCGCCCGCAAGATATTTAATATCCCCGCCAACCAACCGGTCCCACGCGACATGCGTCGTGCGGCTAAAACCGTAAACTTTTCAATAATTTATGGAATATCGTCATTTGGTCTGGCTGGCCAACTGGGTGTATCCCAAGCGGATGCGAAAAATATTATCGACACATACATGGCTGGCCTGCCCGAGATTCGCAAATACATTGACCAGACCAAAGAATTCGCCCTGGCTCACGCATGCGTTTATACCCCATGGGGGCGCCGCATTGAATTACCAGACATAAAAAATTCACGTATGCGGGCATACGCATTGCGTGCAGCAATCAACGCCCCAATCCAGGGGTTTGAGGCTGACCTGATGCGTCGCGCAATGATTGAAATCGACCAAAATATTATGCGCCAGAACTCTGACAAAATCCGCATGATTATGCAAGTTCATGACGAAATAGTATTTGAATGCAAAACAGAATTCACGAATGAATTTGCCAATCAGATAAAAACCGCCATGGAACACATTACAAAATTATCTGTTCCTTTGGTGGCGGAATTTTCCACAGGCACGACCTGGGGCAAATAAAAAATCCCCCAAACGGGGGATTTTTCTTATTTCAACATCTTTGCAACTTCGTCTGCCAAGTTATCTTCACGTTTTTGGATACCTTCGCCCAACACAAAGAATGCGAACCCAGACAATTTACCACCGGCCTCGCCAACAACATCTTTAACTGTCTTAGATGGGTCCATAACGAATGGCTGTTCCTCCAGAACAGATTCGCCATAGTACTTTTTAATACGACCCTCAACCATCTTTTCAACAACATTTTCGGGTTTGCCTGCAGTTGCACCCGATTCAATAAACACCTTCTTTTCACGTTCAACTGCAACTGGATCAACATCTGCAACTGTCATAAATTCAGGCTTAGTCGCTGCGATATGCATCGCAATTTTGGAACCAATTTCATCAATTTTGGCATCAGTCCCATTAATTGCAACGGCAACACCGATTTGCCCCATACCCGGCACCAAGACATTGTGAATATACGCAAAAACTTTATCGCCCTGAACACTTGCGATACGGCGCAAATTCATATTTTCGCCAATAGTTGAAATTGTCGCTGCGATATCATCTTTGACCGCCGCCATAGTCGCATCAAAATCACCCTTCAATTCCATTGCTTTATTTGCAACATCAGCGACCAACTTTTGGAATCTTTCATTTTTGGCAACAAAGTCTGTTTCAGCATTCAGCTCGACAACGCAAGCCATATTATCACATTTAACAACCGTCACCAAGCCAGATGCAGCAACGCGCCCCGCCTTAGAAGCAGCCTTAACAATACCCTTTTGACGCAACCAGTCGGATGCCGCCTGAATATCACCATTATTTTCGATTAAGGCCTTTTTACAATCCATCATCCCAGCGGATGTTTTTTCACGCAGTTCTTGAATCAGTTTTGCTGTAATTTCTGCCATCGTATAATCCCCCATAATTAAAAAAATCCTTCACGTGTGGGGGCATTTCCCCCACACACATTTTCACAAAATCGAACAGATATATTATTTATCTGTCAACTTTCCACGACGTTCTGCACGCGCTTCTGATGTTTTCGACTTAATCTTTGCTTCTTTTTCTTTGATTTCGTCTTCTAATTCATCAGCTACTTCTGCACGCATATCGGACTCGGCCTTTTTACCAGCCGCCCCGCCCAAACGTTTTTCGATACCAGACAAAATTGCATCAACGAACAAATCGCAGTACAACTGAGTTGCGCGTGCTGCGTCATCATTACCTGGCACAGGATAGTCAACCATTTCTGGATTTGCGTTTGTATCACAAATAGCAATTGTTGGAATATCCAAATTTCTTGCTTCGCGAACAGCATTCATTTCACGAGGCACATCGATAACAACCATCGCCTGTGGAACGCCATGCATATCCAAGATACCGCCGAAAATATCACGCAGTTTTTCAACTTCTTTGGTCATAACACCAACTTCTTTTTTGGTCAATCCCAATTTGTCAGCATTTGCGATATCTGCTTCCATCTTTTTCAAGCGACGAATTGATTGAGAAACTGTTGTCCAGTTTGTCAACATACCACCCAACCAGCGGTTATTAACATAGTACTGACCACAACGTTCTGCCGCGTCTTTTACAATATCTTTGGCCTGATGCTTGGTTGCTACGAACAGAACCTTGCCACCTGCGGCTGCGATTGCTTCCAGCGCGACCAAAGAACGATGCAACAATGGTGCAGTTTTGTTCAAGTTGATGATATGAATTTTATCTTTTACGCCATAAACATATGGTGTCATCAATGGATTCCAGCGACGTGTGTGGTGACCGAAATGAACACCCGCTTCCATCAACTGTTTCATTGTAAATGTTGGCAATGCCATGATTTTATCCTTTTTTGTGTTATTATCCTCGCCGTCTGTGGGAACCCAAATTATTGATTTGGACACAAATTTAACAGAACGGCTGTGTTCTTCGCACCAAGTGCGTGCCACGATAATAAACAAAACCAACCAAAAAATCAAGTAAAAATATAAAAAAGTACGCCCTCGCACTTCTTGACAAAAAAAGCATCTAGCATTGACAAATCTACGCTTTGTACTTATATATGTAGTGTGCGGGGTCACTCGCCAGAACAAAAAAGGAAAGAAATGACATTACGTAGGAATATCTTTACAGCCTTCTCATTAATCGCATTGGGTTGCGCGCCGGCTGTGGCCAATGATTGTGACAATGCGTGGTACCGCCGTTATAATCCGACAAAGTGCGCATCAATTTCCCAGGATTCAGGCTTTTCCTTTGCTACAACCACAACAATTGCAACAGGCACAGCCGCACTGATTGGCGGCGCATTGGCTCTGATATCTTCTTCATCATCTGATTCTCATTCTGATTCACCGGTCCCCCAGCACCCAACATTACAAACATCTACAATGGTTGGTGGCGATGTAGATTCTGTTCATCTGGCATCTATTTTTGAAAATTCAAACTATATCCGCAACGCAGACCAATACAACGACATCCGCGTTGCTTATTCTCTGGCACGTGGATACACGGGAAAAAATTCGTATATTGCGGTATTTGATTCTGGCGTCAACACATCGCATGGCGCAAATGTGGCCGCCTTGGCCGGCGGCATAATCGCACCAGACGCCGAAGTTGACATTTACACAGTCGCGCGTTCCCAGTATAATTTTGACTCGTTCTATAAAATCGGCAACACAATCCGCACAGCCACAAACAACGGCGCAAACATCTATAATTTCAGCTGGTCTGCGGACATCTCCGCCACCCAGGTACATTCACGCAACCACCTAGAACAGTTAACGGACACAAATTTTATAAATTCTTTGACCAACGCAGTTATTCAAAACGACGCCATCTTGGTATGGGCTGCGGGCAACGACGGCAATTCTCAATCCAGCGCTCTGTCTGCCATGCCTCTGCACATTCCAGAAATGAATGGTCATTTCATCAATGTAGTTGCTTGGGACAGCGAAACCAGTTCCCTGGCCTATTTCAGCAACCAATGCGGTGTAACAAAAAATTACTGCATCACCGCCCCAGGCAGCGACATCAACGCCCCCACATCCAATAAAGTAATCAGCGGCACCAGTTTCGCCGCCCCAATCGTATCCGCTGCGATTGCCGTCATCCGTGAAGCCTTTCCATACCTTGAATCAGATAAAATTACATCCCTGTTATTTGAAACCGCGCGCGACCTGGGCGCCACGGGCATAGACCCCATCTATGGCCATGGCATGTTGGACTTGGAACGCGCAACCCGCCCAGTTGGCGCAGAACTTGTACCATTAGCAAACGGCACAGCGGTTGCCATGCGCGCCGCCTATGTTCCAGGCAATATCGCCCAGAACATCAAATCACAGAACATCAAATTTGCATTCGTTGACGGTTATGGTCGCGCATTTAACACAAGCATGAACGACAACATCGCAGTCAAAAACCGCAGCATCGGATTCGAACACCTGCGTCAAAACAATGAATCCAGCACACAATTTGGCAACATCGAATTCGGCTTAAAAAACTCGGAAATATTGATGAGTGACGGATTTTTATCCGCAAATTCGCAAAACACAATCACCTTTATTGGGCTGAACCAATCTGTTCAATCAGGTGATACAACCTTGTTCGGTCGCGCAACTGTTGGTACAACGAATCCGATTGCATCCACAGAATCTATGATAAGCGGCTTTTCAGACATCACTACAGCTTCTGTCATGATTGGCGCAAAATATCGTGACTGGACATTCACAGCCGGCACAACCGACACTATAATCAACGGCAATATGTACCTGCGCACACCAACAGGACGCAGCATTGACGGCACATACACATTCGCAGACCGTACCATCGATTTGGCAGGCAAACCATCCGTCGAATTATCCGCGTCATATAAATTTATAACCGCAGGCCTGGTGGACAACCCCTTTGGCACCGACGAAGTTTACGTTATTGCAAAAACCAAATTACAGTTTTAATACGGGCACCTCTTTTACAGGAATAACACCTTTATCTGCATAAATTGGCTCGATTCCGCGCACCTCTATAAACTTGGACAAAGTATCGCGATGCACCCGCAACCGTCGTGCGATTTCATATCTTGTGCGTCCATCACCCAAATTTTGTGAAATATACTTTTCACACCCCTCTAATTTACGCGTATTACGACTGCCCAGTGGCCGCCCCACCCATTTTCCTTCGGCTTTGACACGCGCCAACGCTTCTTTGGTCCGTTGCGAAATCAAACTTCTTTCAATTTCCGCAGACAGACTGAACGCAAACGCCAACACCTTTGATGTAATATCTGCCCCCAGTCTGTAATTATCCTTGATGGTCCAAATTTTTGCCCCCACATCCATACAGTGATGTAAAATACTCATAACCTGTAACAAATTACGTCCCAAGCGCGACAATTCAGACGCAACAATCAAATCGTCTTTTCGGATTCTGCGCAATAATCGCCCTAATTTCCGCTTATTCAAATCCTTAGCCGACGAAACGATCTCTTCTATCCAGCAATCAATTACTAAATCTTGTTTTTCGCAAAACCGTTTAATTTCGAATCGTTGATTTTCTGTTGTTTGATGGTCTGTGGACACACGTATATAGCCATATATCATTTTGTATCTCCTTGGTTTTATTTAGCTTACGCATGTATTTTTGAACAATCTGTTAAATCTTAAAAAAACCTTGCTTTTTTGGACTATAATTGCTCAAATAAAATTACTGAAAAACAAAAGGAAAGTGAAATGGCAGGAAGTATAAATAAAGTTATATTGGTTGGAAACATTGGTCAAGATCCCCAGGTACGCACCATGGGCAGCGGTCAAAAGGTGGTCAGTTTTTCCTTGGCAACGTCCGACCGCTGGCGCGATCGCGCAACTGGCGAACAAAAAGAACAAACCGAATGGCATCGCATCGTAATCTTTAACCCAAATTTGGTAGAGGTTGCTGAACGCATGTTGCAAAAGGGGACAAAGTTGTATATCGAAGGCTCCCTGCGCACCCGCAAATGGCAAAATCAATCTGGTGCAGATGTTTACACAACCGAGATCACCTTGAACCCATTCAGCGGACAAATGGTAATTTTGGCCGGTGCCAAGACCATGGACGACTCTGACTATGCGGCACCAGCCGCATCTGCCTCTGCCCCACGCGAAGAAATATCGGTGGCAGACATTGGTGACGATATTCCATTCTAAACACAATCGAAAATTAAAAAATCCCCAACGGGGGATTTTTTAATGCTTCTTTTTACACGCCAAGACATACGGCACGAATTTATCCAAATGACCGTCCCCCAGCCATGCGCGCGGAATCAAGATTGAATTGCCCATGCCAGCCGCCAATTTTTCTACCTGTTCGCCATTTTTAGCATTTATCAATTGCGTCAACTTTACCGTCACAGAATCCATCGTGCCTGGCAGAATAAATGTTATTTCATCACCACTACGCGTTTCATTACGCAATTCAAATGTGATATTGTCATCGCCCACCGCCGTAATCACACCCGCCGCCTGAAAATCAGATGTACTGCGCGTTGTTTCATAGTTATGCGCATCCGCCGTCACCGGACCATCAAAAAACGCAGTTGTGTATCCACGTGTCTCCAACCGGTTCAGGTTTTCCATAAATGGCGCAGGATCAAAATTTTCAGGGTCGCTCGCATAGGCATCCATCGCACACCGATATGCATGAACAACAGAACCCACATAGTATTCGGACCGATTGCGACCTTCGATTTTCAGGCTGTCTGGATTGGCAGATAACACTTCGCCCAATCGGGGCATCAAACATAAATCACGCGAATTCATAATGTATGCCCCACGCGCATCTTCATCAATCGGCATTTCAATACCTGTTTCAGTTTCCCGCAAAATCACATCATACTTCCACCGGCACAGTTGCGCACATGCCCCGCGATTTGCCGGACGTCCCGTCACAAAATTAGACAACAGACAACGGCCAGAATACGACATACACATTGCACCATGAACGAAAATCTCTAGCCCGACATCAGGGCATTCACTGCGAATATGCTTAAATTCATTGTGCGACACTTCACGTGCCAAGACACATAATTTTGCCCCTGCATTTTGCCAGAACTTTACAGTTTTCGCCGAACAAATGTTTGCCTGTGTCGAAATATGAACGGGCATATCTGGGAAATTTTCCCGCACCCACATAACAATACCTGGGTCTGATACAATCAGCGCATCAGGTTTCAAATAACGAATTGTGTCCGCCACACGTGGCATATGGACGTACTCGTGATCGTGTGCGAACAGGTTAAATGCCAAATAAACCTTTTTGCCAGCCGCATGCGCCAGTTCAATTCCCTGTTTTACTTCTTCAACATTGATTTTTGCGCGCGCCCGCATAGAAAAGCCAGGCAACCCCGCATAAATTGCATCTGCACCATATAAAATGGCGGTCTTGAACGCGTCCAGCGTCCCCGCCGGCGCCAATAATTCTGGTAATTTAGTACTTTTCATACCCCCTATTCTGCCCCAAATAAATATAAAGGCAAGTTTTTTTCACCATTTACATTCAAGACCTTTTTCAACCCGCGACCTCAGCCCCTTATTATTTTTGTTCACTTTTTAACCGTTCTGCCACACACTTATCACACAAACAACCAAACTCTGTCATAGACAAATTATGCCGATTAAGAATCTTTGTGATTGTTTCTGACGACGGCCAACGCAATTTACCATACGCCCCCAATCTTTTACTTTTATTAAACGTGGTAGAATCCAGCCCACAATTTATAGCCATCCTGGATGGTGTAATATTGTTATTATTTGCCACTGCATCAATAGTATTCCAAATATCTTTGTGGGTTATCATAAAAATCCCCCTTATTTTTTAATTTGTTTTAGATGTCGACACTACCTATTGTGAACAAAAAACGCCTGCAATGCCATAAGCAAACATTCCCAGGTTTTTTCTCTCTGTTTTCATAAAAAACAGAGATTTTGTACCACTCTATACATTTTATGATTTTTTTGCTTGCGTTGCGCGCGCAGATATGTATAATTGTGGGGCATTGCCGGTTTAGCTCAGCTGGTAGAGCGGCTGATTTGTAATCAGTAGGTCGTTGGTTCAAGTCCGACAACCGGCACCAGTTTTAAAACGCACCAAACGGTGCGTTTTTTCGTTTGGTTCCCCTGCCCTTTTGATTTTTGTGTTTAGTGATGAAGTCATGCGGGGCGGGCTATTTTTATTTTATTCGGGGCGCACAATTCCAACCCATTTCTGCCCCATGCGCCCAAAACACCAAAAACTGTGATGCATTGTGTGATGCATTGTGGTATAATTTGTGGGAAATAAGGGATAATTTATGAAAAATTTATTAATTATTGGTGTGCCACGTGCTGGGAAATCTTCACTGGCGAATATGCTATGCGATAAGTTTGGTTACGGATTAATATCAATTGATGCGATTGTTGCCACCTTCTATAAAACTTTTCCTGAATTAGGCATGCACGAAGAACCAGAGAAAAGCGAGCCAATTTTATCAAAATTCATTTTTGAATACATGCGTCAATTGCACCAAGAAAACCCAACCAGAAAATATGTCGTTGAAGGTTGTCATCTATCCCCAGAAACGGCTGCAAAAAACATCTGTTTTGAAACCTGCGATATCGTATGCTTAGGCTATCCAGATTTAACACCCGAACAATTTTTAATACGTGTGCGTAAAACGGATTGGGCGTCCGCAAAAGACAATAATGAAATTTTACAAATGGGCGAATATTTTATTAAACAATCCAGACAAGATAAAAATACATGCGACCAGCATGGTATAAAATTTATCAATACGTCTGATGGTATTGAAAAGACATTGACAGAATATATAAAACAGACATACGGAGAATAAATATGCAGATAAAAATAGAACATCTTGACGCAGAAAGTGCATGGCAACGCATTATTCGCGCCCACGAAAGATATCATACAAACCTTAAAAACTATAAATATAGTTACGAAATGTTCATCCCAAACGATGACAGAATGCGCGAAATGTTTGAGCAGCCAAAACTGACCGAACAACAGATTCAGCACTATCACGATATTTTTGTTAAGGAAATATACAAACTGTCAGATTTAGCGCATCAAGACGAGAATATAAAAAAAGCAATAATATTGGTACAAAACAGAATCAAAACACATATTGCATCGCTGTTGCCGGCATGGGGCGCAACAATGCCAGAGACTTTGAGCATCAAGTGCACATATGGACGTGGAGGTGGATACTCATCGGGTAAAAACGCAACTATACTTTTCCGTATGAGTGATGACAAGCGCAACGATTATGGTATATATCTGTTATTTATGCATGAGTTTGTGCACATTTTGATACAAGAGCAAATAATAGAAAAATATAATGTCCCCCAGGATTTGAAAGAACGCATAGTTGATATTATCGGACAAGAACTGTTCAATAAACCAGTTCAACCGATGTTCATGGAATCATTCGCCAATTCATACATAACACCAAATGCTATCAAAACTGATTTGGTCGGTGCGGTTAAAAAAATGATGGCGGATTACAATGCGATAAAACAACAACAAAACACACCAGACAGATAAAATGCTATGTGATGCGATGTGTGATGCAGGCGGACCAAATCAACTGGCCGACCACTATTGGAAATCTGGGACTTTGGACTCGCCTTGGCATCCCGACAAAGGCTACCCGTTTTAAAACGCACCAAACGGTGCGTTTTTTCTACAATAACTATTGATTTAACGACTGAACCCGCACAGGAATTGATTTAATTTATTAAATTTTGCATATGTATATTCTTCTAGTTTTTTCAGATTCTGGGAACATATGTTATATGCTTCATGCGGGTAAAAACCTGTGCCACCACCCAATGTTGGGGTCAGCGTTCTGAAATTCTTTTCTTGAAATACATCGTTGTTAAAATACATATGCATCGCATTATAGAACAAGTACATTTGTTCCAGATTTTGTGCCATACGAGTCATATAATCTATAACGGGAATGCGTTGAATTCGCGCTGAATATATTTTCGACATATCTATTTTTTGCGATTTTTGTGCAACCGCATTATTTACACGCCTTGAAAATTCTGCTGGATCCATACAAGGCTCAACACCATATTGCCGGGCATAAATCATAACCGTTTTTGGATCGTACAAATCATGCAGTACGGGTGCTGTGCGATTAATTTTCTGTAATGTTTGTGTATAATTGGCATATATTTTTTGATTTGCAGGTATGTTATCAGATAACAGTACATAATATTGAAAAGTATTAAACAAATCAACATAACACCACAATTCATTATGCTGTGAAAACAGTATCATGTTATGAAAAGGTTCTGTCGCCTCGCCATCCAGTTCTAAACTAACATCAACAGGATTTAACGGACAAAACGGGATAATGCTATAGTTATACTTTATGCTGTTTACTGCATTGCCAGATTTATCTACAATCAAACCCGGTTCTAAATATTTAAAATCAACATTTTGCGCCATTGCGTAATTAAATGCGATTTTTGCAATCCCTGTTTGGAAGGCAGAATTTTGTAAATCAAAATTATAGCTGACAATTTGCAGTGGCAGTTTTGATATATCGCAACGTAATTCGCGACTTAAATCAGGGCAAGATACAACTTTACCTGCTTTGATATTCGCATTATAACATTTGCCATTATATACAACCTTACCTGTACATGGAGGTGTAGACTTTGTATTATTAGTTTTAGAAAAATCGTCTATTCTGCTAATTATCGGATTGAATATCTTGGTAAAAGGCACATCGATATGCTTGCTAATAAAATTATTACATTCAGGACAGCATATGTCTTCTGATTCATATAAACCACCCAGCGCATTTTGAATAACATGTTCTTTGCTGCGCGTTGTGATTTCTCGGTTACAATAAATACAATTACTTCTTTGAGCCATAACAGACATTATTATATGTACCAACCTTGCTTTTGTCAATATATTTTCTATCCCCCAGTCCCTTGGGCGCATTAAATGACTAACAAGACATGTACAATGTGAAAATAACTTGTTAAAATGCTATGCGATGCGACGTGTGATACACTAATAAAAAATCCGCCCGATTGGGCGGTGTTTATTCATGAACAGCGTTCATTTGTTTAGATATACAAGCTTGTTGTTCTGCTAACATTTGCTGTATCTTTTTTGCATAATCAGATTGCTTCATTTCTGCATTTAACTCTAATGGATTATTATTATATAAATCTTTGTCTTGTAGATAATAATAACGATTTGCATGAAGATTAATTTCTGGGGGCAAAGCACTTATGTTCGGAAAAAACATATCGACAATATGCATCAGCTCGTGCCGTAAATCTGTCAAAAAACATTCAGGCATCCCATACAAAGGAAAATCAAAATTTATAAATAGTTTTCCTGTACTATCTACGCCCATCAAGACTTTATTATGTGTTAAACCGTTATCTGCGCCGACAACTTTGATATTAACATTTGTTGCGATATCATGTTTAAAAAGTTCATCTGTCACCCTATTTAATGGCGTATATTTTTCACCACTGGCCGTATATATAGTTACATTACCTGATTTTATATCGTTTCTAATTATATCCAGAACATTATCAATAACCGTCGAGGCTATTTCTGTTTTATAGATTACATCTTTGTCCGCCCAACCAATAAATTTACCGAAAACATTATTCTTATTGCACGCCTTGATAAACGCATCGGTCAGGTAATCCGCCATTTGTTCAGATTTTTGAACATCAATCACACCAGAGAACTCCTTGTTCTTTTCTTTTACATAAGAATCCCACTTCTGTGAATTTTCCATCGCAGACAATTCTTGCAGCAATATGTTTTTTGCGTGATTAAATTTATCGGTTTCGCTCATTAATAAAGTCCTTTGATTAATTATATCACCCAGTAATTCTATCACATTTTTTATCAAAATGTAGTATTATTCAAACATTTCCAACGGGATATCATATTCTTTGCAAAAATCATAAAAGAACTCTAAAAACGCTTGTACTTTTGGACTTTTAATTGTTAATGGGTTTCCGATTCCTGTTAAAATATATTCATAGTCAAATTCTGTGTTTGTAACTTCTGCCAATCGTTCATTGCGCATAGTGCACCATTCTGGCATCAAAGATGCCGGCGCCGCCAAAAAAATGATGGCGGATTACACCGCAATAAAGCAACAACAAAACACACCAGACAGATAAAAAACTGTGATGCAAATTGTGATGCGCGAATAAAAAACTTTTTTACACCAAAGAGTAATCATTAAAAAGAAAGCACCAAATGGTGCTTTCTTTTATTTTGAGTTTGATTTCATTTTCATCGCTGTTTTTACCAAGATATTATCTGGTTTATTATTTTTTTGCAGGACTTCTGAAATCAGATTTATCATAGGTTCACGATGACTGTTTATAAAACTTTTTATCTGATTTTGAATAATTTGTTGAGTGTCCTTTTCGGAAGATTCTTTGAACGACGCCGCCGTGCCGGTCCAAATACCATATACGTTACCCAGATACAGATTATGTAATGTTACCGGCTCGCCACGTTTGGCGCGAACCCAACCATATTCATCGCGTCCAGCATTAGTAATATGTAACTTTAAAGTCTCTGCTGACTTTACTGTTTTAGGAAACATATCAATATTCAAAGCAAAATTATCTTGAAACTTTACAATTATGTTAAAAAATTTAACTGCATAATCATATATTTCTTTACCGTTTGGCACAGGCCCCAATTTAGATAAATCTTTTCGCATCTGCTCTAGCTGATTCATCGTTTCAACTTTACTAATAGCCTTTTTAAACATCACATCTCCTTTATTTACTTGCATTGTAACACAAATCAATAAGCAAATCAAACGAAATGGGCATCATGACGTTAAAGGCAACACGCAGTGGTGCAAAAAAAACACGCACAAAATAGACAATATCAACAAAAATCAACCGCCCAAATGGGCGGTATATTTTGTTTTATCTGTACTGCTATGTAACAGGGTATGCAGACGAAGAACCTTTAGAAAAATATTTTGTAAGGTCATATAGACTGGCACCAGTACTTTCTAATATCTTTGCAATACTGCTGGTAGAAGGCCAACGTGGCTGACCATACTTAGACCAGCGTTTACTTTTGTTAAACGTTGTTGCATCCAATCCACTACGTTTTGCAAGCCCCGAACAAGAAACTTTATGCTCTTTAGCAAATAAATCAATAGCTGACCAAACTTCTGCATGTGTCATTTTAAAACTCCTTGGTTTTGTTTATTGTTAAACACACAGGAATTATAAACTAGGTTTTTATGTCATGTTTTATCCTCTTTTTACACAAGGCAATGTATAAAAACAGGACTACAAACACCACAACCGCATGTTTTTACGCCGTTTTTGACACCTAAACAATAAAATTTACATGTATTTTATTCCTAAAAAAAACAACTATTGTTTAGAACTTTTTCCTATTGTATGGTAAAAAAATAGAATCACAAAAGGAAAACAATGCCAACTATTAAAACAAAAATCACTTTTTTACGAGAATTATTAGCATTAAAAGAAATTATCGACCTTGGGCAAATCCAAGCGGCCGCCGAACGCAATGGCATCAAACACTCCAACATGTCAAAAATGATTTCAGATTTAGAATCTCGTTTCAAAACACGTCTGTTGATACGCAGCCCTTTTGGCAGTACGCCAACAAACACTACGCGTCAGCTGTATTCAGATATAGAAAATATATCAAATGCACTGGATAATATTATCAGTAACATTACCGGTCCAGATGAATTAACTGGTTATATTTCAATTTGGACAGAAGAGGGTTTCGCCGGCAGCAAATTATTCATTGAATTGAATAAGCTGTATGCAAAACATCCAAAAATTCGTCTGGATATTATAACAAAACATCACATGCATATGAGCAATCCTGATATATCAATCATAGATATTCGTTCTTTATCCAAGATAACCAGTTCAATTCCTTTGTTTAAATTTAAAACAAAAACTAAATTCTATACAACAGAAGCATATTTGAAAAAGCGCGGGATACCACGAGATATAGACGATATGCTGGAAAATTTTGATTTATGTATTCATCAAAAATTTTTACAGCTACCAGAATGTAACTTTATATTGAAGAAAGCAAAAAAATTAAATTTAACTACCGATTCCGCATCTATTTTATATCAGCTGATATCTGATGGCGAAGGAATATCCTTGATGCCAGACTGGAGCACTATGAGTAATGAATGCTTGATAGAGGTTCCAAATATCGATTTTGATTATGAATATATTTTAACAGGAATAGGAAGTCCATTAACAGCAAAAAGTCCAAAAGTCCAAGCATTTCTCGAATTCTTTTATGAATTTTGCAAAGAATACAATATGCCACTAGAAATATTTGAGTAACGTTCAAGGGGTGCTTGATTTTGATGATTACTTTAGTATAATGCCCGCGATATTTGTAATACAAACAGGATATTTGTCATGACCAAAAGTGTATATAAACAAATTCGCAACCAAAATGGCGAGCTTTTTGCTCGAACACTTCGTGACAATTCTGCCAATGTTTTAGAAATTCCGAACATAGTGAACATTGTAAAATACGCGGGTCACACCCAAGAATGCGCAAAACAAATTCTGCCCTATCTGCAATCCTTAATCCCAATCACGGTGCCTGAAACACTCATCTGCAAAAATCCACTTACACTGTTGGACCAGGCGGGATATAACGCATATATCGCAGACACGCTTGAAAAACAAAACGCAATCAAGAAATATTTTGCCAAAAACGAAGAATTATGCACATTTCACGACCCGAACAGATACAAAAACTATTTTATAGTTAACGCCGTACGCAAAGATGTTGACAAAATCAAACGCGAAGATTTCCAAAACCCCAAACGCGACGACAAATATGGCACATCTGTTATTTCAATTCAAATCGCCAAATCCGGCGGTTTCATCAGCATAAAAAATAGATACAATCATTCAGTCCCAAACCCAGATAACACATTATATTCCAATCCAGATAACATCATTACAGGATTATCCAGCGCACTAAGACACAGGTTTAATGTAAATTTCAGCACCCCCAAAGCAAATATTCCATCCGGCTACCTGTTGACGAATAACCTTATTATCAAATACGAATATGAAATCGATGGCATATTCTTCGGCGAAAAGCACTATGTAAAAAACGGACAACTGCACACAATTGAACCAGACTATGAAATCATGCTGGGCAACGGCCTGCTTTTAAATATAAAAACAAAAACTGTAACTGCACTAACAGATTATGTGTCCGACACATACCGACAAATGGGGACCTTGTTAAACCAAGCATTCCAAGGTCGCAAAATTCGTATTAGCCCCAATCCCGACGATACAAAAAGCAAAGAGTTTTTTATAGACAACAAAAAGATTTGGGCAATAAAAAACAATCAAATCACATATATAAACGTACCAACTGTGACACATATAGCCCTGTATCCAAACACAACAAACCTGCACGGCGATATAGATTTCAGCAACGCGCAAAAGTTATTTTTGCATGGCGTGAACATGGAACAATGCTCCAGCGTAAAAATGCCAAAAAACGCTAAAAAAATCGACATATACAACACAAAACTGCCCTGCCAAGATTTAGATTTCAGTAATGTACAGGATTTAACATTATCCAATGTATACATAAAACAGTGCACTAATATAAAAGCAACAAATGTAAAAAATGTCGATATCTACAACACATCTATGCCCACCAAAAATTTAGATTTCAGCAATGTGCAGAAATTGTACCTAAGCAGGACAAATATGGAACAATGCGCCATTCCACAAATGCCAACAAATGCAACAGAAGTACACATGTCCCACACAATCCTGCCCGCTGGAAAATTTGATTTTAGCGATAATTTACGTGTAACCTTTGTCAACTCGGATCTCAGTAACGTTACTGAGTTGCAACTGCCAAAACATAACACCATTGAAAATTGCAAACCGCCCCTTACCGGTGTCGACAAAATTTTTCAAGCAACACGCAATTTGCAGGCTCAAAGATAAACCGTCCACAAAATGCACATGACGCAAATTCTAAATGCGACAACACATCGATTATTCGGTCACATTATTTATTTTGCCACCACAACCATAGCAGTTCGCAAAACCGTATCGCCAAACATATACCCGGTCTGCATTTCTTCTACAATTGTATTTGGGGCCACATCTGCAACATCCATCACCTGAATAGCATTATGAAACATTGGATTCAAAATCTGCCCTACAGATTCAATTCTGGTGATGCCAATCTGGGCAAACGCAGATTCCAGCGCACGCGCCATCGATTGAATCCCCGCATCATCTGGCGAGTGCTTTAATGCCGCATCCACCGCATCCATCACCGGCAAAATTTTTTCCGCCACACCCATAGAACGGCTTCGCGCACGTGACTCCGCATCCAATACTGCACGACGACGCGTATTTTCCAACTCGGCCGCGATACGCAGATATTTATCATTCATTTCCGCCAACTGCGCGGCCATTTTTTCAATCTCGGGATTTTGTTCATCTGTCGCCCCAGTATCTTCAATTGACACAGATTCGACATTCACTTCTTTTTCTTCGTTATTCATACCGTTTTCCATTTTTTTATACTATATAACTATTTCACACTGGTTATTATAGGTATGAAATCGTCGCTTTTCAAGGACGCACCACCAACCAACACACCATCTACATTTGGAATTGACATAATTTCCCCAGCATTTGCCCCCTTGACAGACGCACCATATAATATCGGCATACCCGTCAACCCCATTTCTGTCAATGTTTTAGCAATCAAAGCATGAGCCGTGGCAATTTCTTGGGCCGTGGGGGTCAATCCCGCCCCTATGGCCCAGCGAGGCTCGTACGCTATAATAATATCCTTATGCACATCCGCTGGCACAGATTCACGCACCCCAGATTCAATTATCTCCATGGTCTTGCCCACCTGCTTTTCTTCCATTGTTTCGCCAACGCAAACAATCGGAATCATACCATTCGCTAAAACCTGGGCCGCCTTTTGACGCACAGTTTCATTTGTATCGCCATTATACTGGCGACATTCACTGTGCCCGACAATAACATATTTTGCCCCTGTATCGGCAATCATTCGTCCCGAAATCGCACCGGTATAAGCCCCGCTGACGTGCGCACTTACATCCTGGGCGCCAATCGCCACACGCGCATTACCCGCCCGCAACATAGTATAAGGTACACACAGCACAACCGTATTATTTGTCTGAACATTTTCCAGGTCGCGCAACATAGCGTCCAGCCCCGCCTGCGAACCATTCATTTTCCAATTACCCGCAATAAATTTCATCAGATTTTTCCTTTTTTTGATTGCTTTTTATTATACCGTTTTGCTATGGTATCGCAAAAGGGGAACAAATGCTAGAATATTTAAGAAACGCATCAGAAAAACCAGTCGCCAAAATTTTAATCAGCATTTTGGCATTTTCGTTTGTCGGTTGGGGCGTAGCCGAATGGATTTTCGGCAGCACAGCCAGCGATAACACCTTGGTACGTGTCGGAGATACCGAAATATCGATCCAGGAATTTAACCTTGAAAAATCGCGCGAACTCGCCCAATTAAGCAAGGAAGAACAACGCGCCATCTATACAGACGCAGAAACACAAAACAAATTTTTACAACAGGTTCTGACTAAAATAGCGACCCAGCAAATGACCGAAAACCGCGCCAACGACCTGGGTTTTATGGTCAGCGACAAACGCATTGCCAGCGAAATTCGCACATTCCCTGAATTTCAAGTAAATGGCGAATTTTCGACATTGGCATTTGATACAATTTTGAACAACTCTGGTTATTCCGAGGCCCAATTCGCCGAAGTACTGCGTGGTAACATATTGCGTTCGATGGTTTTGGGCGCGGTCGGCATCACGGTACCAACCCCAGAATTTGCGATACGTACAGCATACGATGCCAGATACAGCGAACGCAAAATCGAATATACAACAGTCAAATATTCCGACTTCAAGGTCGCCACACCGACAGACACAGAACTGGCCGAGTTTTATAAACAAAATCCTAAAATCATACCAGAAACACGCACTGTGTCATACGTAATTGTCCCAGCTGAAATGTCCCAGCCTGACAAATATGACGAAGGCTATGCCATTGCGGTTAAATTCGAAGACGACATTATTGCGGGCGAATCCATGCAAGAGGCTGCAAAAAAACACAATGCTAAATACATTGAACTTGGTGAATTCAGTCGCGACAACCGCCCTGTCGATAAAATTCTGACAGATTCCATGATGGCTAAAATTTTTGATATGGAAACAGGTCTGGAAAGCGAAATGATTGAAACAAAAGACGGATTTGTATTTGTTCGCGTTGACAAAATCACACCAGAACACACCGCAACTTTTGAAAGCATCAAGGACACATTGGTCAATGACTGGAAACAGTCCGAGCAAAAGAAACAAGCCTATGTCCAGGCCAATCAGATTTTGACAAACTTGAAATCAAATGGCACTATGCCCAACTCAACAACAGCAACGGTTTCTCGTACATCTGGCGCACCAACCGACATATTAGTTGCAGCATTTCATGGGGGCATTGACAAAAAATCAATTGTTCCGTCGTCTGACGCATTTTATGTCCTGAACATCCAGGAAACAATCTCGCCACAACCAGACGCTAAAAAAATGGCAGATTTGCGTACAGAAATGCAAAACATGTCCAAGGCCAGTATTATTGACGATTATAACTCGTTCTTGATGCGCCAATACCCGATTGAAGTGAACGAAAAAACATTCAATCGCTTCTTTCAAAACTAACCTCTCCCCCCCCACACACACATAAACGCCTTGGGGGGGGATTTTTTTAGCCACCTTCCCCATCACACCACTGCCTTGTTATTTCCGCAATTGAACCCCCGGCCATTGTTAAAATTTTATAGCCATACACAGACAGAAACGAGGGCTTGATATTTTTTGCGCCCACCCCAGCCGTTTAAATTAAACCTTACACACACACCTGCAAAAAAAATCCCCCGCCGAACGGGGGATTCTTTCTTATTTGCAATCAAATTATTTATCCAACGCTGCATTGATTTGATCAGCTGGGATCGCCCCTGGGAACGCTTCTTCACCGACAATCAAGAAAGGAGTGCCTGTGATTTCGAAACGATTCGCCAAATCACGAACATTTGCCAATTCAATTTCAACAACATCACTGGTCATATCCTGTTTCAACTGTTTCGTATCCAAATCTGCTTCTTCTGCAAATTTCATCAAGTTCTTTTCAATTGCAGCAACCAATTTATCATGATCCTGAATATTTTCTTTTGGCAAATATTCTTTGGTCATAACCAAATCAACAAACTTTGCCGCCTTGGCTGAATCCTGCATTTTCGCAGCAATCATAGCACGCGCTGCACCTTCGGATCTTGGGCCATGAATCGAGAAGTTTTTGATAACAACACGTACATCATCACGTGCCTTTAACACACGGTCCAATTCACCATGTACACGACGACAATAACCACAAGAAGCCGCCGTCCAAACATAGATTGTCTTTTTCGCTTCTGGATTTCCCAAGATTGGCGCATGTTCCGTCATTTCAAACGCAGATTTGCGCACCATTTTGCGAATAGCCTTGTTCTTTTCTTCAAACTGCTGTTTCTGCATACCTTCGACCATTTCCTGAATAATCGCAGGGTTTACAGAAGTCAAATAATATGGCACATACAAACGGCAAACGCCACCTGCCACCATAATGATTGCAATTATATTGATTGCTTTTTTCGCCCAGTTACCGCCAGCTGCTGGCTTTTTTGTATCATGTTTCAGCAACATACCACCGAACATGTACAAAGCGATACCCAGAACCAGTACCAAAATTGTCCAAGTCATGATTTTCTCCTTATTATGTTGAACGATTTGTACAATAGCAAATTTTTACCAAATCGCAAGGAATAAATATGACAAATTATACATTTTTTATCATCCGTCGTATTTGCGGAATAATTGCCCCCTGTTGCATACAAACATTTTCTAAAAAACGCATTGTTATCCCCAGATTCAGTGGCAATTTATATAACTTATCAACATAGGGCGCAGCGCACACATCGCACACCGCCCGCCCAGTTCGTGGCGACAAATGGTTCAAAAAATCCTGACACCCACATCCCGAACACTTTGATAAATCCAGCGCATATCCCAAATCCCCCAGCAAATTAACCTCCCACAATAAATATGCCCCTTTATCCCCCTGCCCCAGCGCCCCCAGCAATCCCAATGTTTCATCATACAACGACACATATTTTTCACGTTCTGGCAACAGCGCCCCCAAAATCTCGAACGCCGAATTCAAATACAGTAACGCATCTGCCTTGGTCATTATTGCAACGGCAAAATTTTTTTCAGCATCCCAATGAAATATTCCCAATTGCGAATCCAGGCGCGCATTCCAGGAAACATTTCCAACCTGCCCCACCAGTGGACGATTTTTCTTGGCAACATTTGCCCCACGCAACATACCGACCAAAATACCAAAATCACGCGTGAACACCTTTGCAATCGCATCACGTTCATTAAAGGGGCGCAAACTAATTAAAATTCCCGTACTTTCCAACTTCATAACATCATTTATAATACAAACATTCCCAAAAAAACTCCAAGGGTTTTTATTTCTTCTAAAAAAGTATTTTGTTTCCATGACAATTTTGCTATTGTCCCCAATATGGTAAAAGCAACCCCAGACTTTTCACTAGAAATCGCAACTGGCGCACAACTGGTTGCCGGTGTGGACGAAGCAGGTCGTGGCCCACTGTGCGGGCCTGTTATGGCGGCGGCTGTGATATTTCCACACCGTGACATTGATATTCCTGTAATAATTCGCGACTCTAAACAGATGACACCTCGCATGCGTGCACGTGCATACGACTGGATAATCCAGAACACCATTTGGGCGGTGGCCGAATGCAGCCCCGCCGAAATCGACGAATTAAACATACTGCATGCTTCCATGACCGCCATGCATCGTGCCATTAAAAAACTAAGTCACACCCCCGACCATTGTTTAATCGACGGGAACAAATTGCCGTCAAATTTAATCGGAACGGCGGTTGTTCATGGTGATGCAAAATCATTATCAATCGCCGCGGCATCCATCATAGCCAAGGAAACCCGTGACCGGCACATGCATCACCTGGCACAACAATATCCACAATACGGATGGGATAAAAACGCGGGCTATCCCACAAAATCACATTTGCAGGCCATCGATCAATATGGTATAAATCAGCATTATCGTAAAAGTTTTGGCCCGATTAAAGAAAGGATAAAGAATGACACTTCGCACAATTAAAAATTTGGAACTGCGTGGCAAATATGTATTACTGCGCGACGACTTTAATGTCCAAATCGTGGACGGCGTAATTACCGACTCATTTAGAATAGACGAAAGTATGCCAACCATAAACGCCCTGCGTGCAGCGGGCGCGCGCATCGCGATTGTTGCGCACCGCGGCCGCCCAAAAGGGACGCGCAATATGGAATATACCCTGCAACCAATCGCAGATTATATGGGCATTAAACTGATTCCTGATTGTCTGGACAAATCATTTTTGACCGACATGCACGATGGCGATGTTGTCTTACTGGAAAACGTGCGCTTTTACCCAGGCGAAGAAAAAAACGACCCAACTTTTTCTGCGGACCTGGCACGCGGGTTTGATATCTTTGTAAATGACGCATTTGCGGTGTCCCACCGCGCCCACGCCAGCACCGTTGGTGTGGCGGAAATCCTGCCATCATATGCGGGAAAATTGCTGGCATCTGAAATTGAACATCTGACCGCTGTTATGGAAAAACCGGCGCGTCCCCTGCTATCTATCGTCGCAGGCAGCAAGGTTTCCACAAAAATTGGCGTATTAAAGGCATTGGCCAAACTATCCGATACATTGATTATCGATGGTGCACTGGGTACAACATTCAACCATGCAACTGGCGCCCATGTTGGCAATTCACTTTACGAAGCAGACATGCGTGACATCGCCCTGGAAATCTTAGAATACGCAAAACAAAACGATTGTCGTGTATTGTTGCCATTGGACAAAGGCGTTGCAAAAACATTCGAACGCGATGCCATCCGCACTAACAAAGACTTTACCCAAATCACCGATGACGACATCATCATTGACTCAGGGTCACAAACAACCCAGCGCAACATTTCTGAAATCAAGGCTGCAAAAACCGTCATCTGGAACGGAACGGTTGGCATGGCCGAATGGGCGCCTGTATGGTCGTATGGTTCATTTGCACTGGCAACCACAATAGCCCAGCAAACGCGCAACGGCAAATTAACCAGCATTATTGGCGGTGGCGACACAGTCGCAGCCCTGACGGCATGCGGGGTCAAATCCGACATAACCTATGTCTCAACTGGCGGTGGTGCATTTCTTGAATTTATCGAAGGCCGCACCCTGCCCGGCATAGCAATACTGGAAACAAAATAAAAATCCCCAAAACGGGGATTTTAATTCTGGTGGCCCTGGTCGGACTGTCTGATTCCCATATTCGTTATCACTCTATGGGCCCCTTTCACTACGTAAGACTCGAACTGCGCATACGCTGGTTCTCGTCAACTGGCGTTCCGAACCGACGGTTCTCGTCCGCCCAAAGAAAAAACATCCCAATCGGGATGTTTTTATTATCTGGTGGCCCTGGTCGGACTCGAACCGACACTCCTTGCAGAACTTGATTTTGAGTCAAGCGCGTCTACCAATTCCGCCACGGGGCCAAAGCACAAGTCGCAAAATTAGGCGGCCTGTTTCGCTTCAACTTTCTTGACCAAACGTGCACTGCGATTTGCCTTGCGAACAGGCTTTTTTGCAGGCGCAGCTGGCTTACCAGCCTTCTTTTCAATGGCTTTTTTAATTGCAACCATATCTTCAGTCAAACGCGATACAGGTTTCGCCATAACATACGCATCCAAACCGCCATGCTTGGTCAATGTACGCAGACCGGCTGTCGAAATACGCAACGAAAAATCGCGTCCCAAAATATCACTGTGGAACTTTAATGTTTGCAGATTTGGCAAGAACGTACGTTTTGTACGACGATGCGAGTGGGAAACATTCATCCCAACTTCTGTTTTCTTACCTGTAACTTTACATACACGTGGCATAATACTCTACCTTTGATTTATAGCGAACCCAAATTTATAACAAAAATTAAAAAAAGTCAAGTAATGTTTTCATTTTTTTGTTTATTGTTGAATATGACCTTGATTTAATAAATCTATTATCACCTTTACTGGGGTAAATGTCGATAATGGCGTTTCAACAAATATTGTATTCCACCTGGCCATTGCGCCATTCCAAAGCCCTGGGCGTTCCATTGCGCGTAACTTGCGACCGTCTTTGGATTTTTCAGATATAAAGCCCGCATTTGTATCAATATATTCAGACAGATTAAATGCATGACCATTTATATCGCGCGTCATACACACAATATCGGTTGGACTGAAAAATTCACCATTTTTCAATATCGATATATTATCAGGCGCAATTTGTCCAGGTTCAACAATTTGAAGTGATTCGGTGCCCATTTCGTCGCGTACCCAGAATGGACCACCCCCTGGTTCGCCGGTGTTCTTGATAATGCCGCATATTCGAAGTGGACGGTTTAGTATCTTGCGCATTTCAGATATATCGGAAATATCAAGATTACGTATGCCCAAGGTGTTTATTATAAATTCACGCACATCAGACAAATTGGCTGCACCAGAATCAATTGCACGAATATGTCTAAATATTTCTTGCTGAGTCTTTATTGCCATGCCGGCCAGTAATTTTTTATGTAATACGGTATCATTGCGCCCACAGTCGGGACAGATATTATCGATATTTTTGATAAATATTATGTCGGCTTCAATGTCGTTTAAATTTTCAATAAGTGCGCCATGACCCGCCGGTCGAAATAACAATGTACCATCTTTGTTTCGAAATGGCGTATTGTCAAGGTTTACCGCAATTGTATCTGTTTCTGTTTTTTGCACAGACATGCTGATATTATATTTAACATTAAATTTTGTTTCGTATTCATGCAGTTTTTCCGATAACAACTTTTCAAATCCGGTACGATGTTCAGGCGAAACAGTAAAATGAATATTCACAATTCCGCGCGATTCGGAATAAAGCGCACCTTCAACCAGGTGTTCTTCCAATGCCGTACGATTAAAGTCTTTATATTTATGGAATTGTATTAATGCCTTTGGCTGATTGCCATAGTCAAGCCCCCGATCAGTTACAAGATGTTCAATAACATCATATGACGTTGCGTTTTGGGGCAAAATTGCCATCAAGTCTTGATAAAAAGCAAAGTTTGGCAAATTGTCGATAACCAATTGGGTTGTTTTGTTCATTTCTTTGGTTGACAAATATTCAAACAAATCCTTGAACATGCGTGTCGCAGCACCGGATGCCGGCACAAACTTCACAATATTATAATCATGACGATTGGCATCAAAGTATTCTGCATAGTCATGTGATAACATTGGTAAAACACCATTGTCAATTGTTGCTGCCGATAAAATGTTAGAATATGGGAAACCGTCAATAAAATTTTGCAATTGCTGTTTGATGGCTTCAAGACTTAATCCATGATTATGAATTTGCTGGATGTCCTGATCACTAAACTCGTACATTTTTTATCCTTTTTTTTGATTTTAATATATTTTTTTTGGGGAGGGCAAGCGATGTGTTTGATATTTGTTCCTATGTCTTGAAAGACAACTTTATGGCACTATATATAAGCAAAAGAAAAAAATAAATATAAGAGGCATTCACCATGAACCCAGACGATTTACAAGAAACACCTGCCCAGGCAGTTGAAAAATACACAACTGATTTTACTAAACTGGCAACTGACGGCAAACTGGACCCGGTCATTGGTCGTGACGAAGAAATTCGCCGTTCAATCCAGGTATTAAGCCGCCGCACAAAAAACAACCCTGTGTTAATCGGCAATCCCGGTGTTGGCAAAACCGCCATTGTCGAAGGCTTGGCTAACCGCATTATATCGGGCGACGTGCCAGAAAATCTGTTAAACAAACAATTATTAAGCCTGGATATGGGTGCATTAATGGCGGGCGCATCATTTCGCGGTCAATTCGAAGGTCGCTTGAAAGCAATATTAAAAGCCGTCAAAGAAGCCGATGGTAAAATCATATTGTTCATCGATGAACTGCACACCCTGGTTGGCGCGGGCAAAGGCGAAGGCAGCATGGACGCCGCCAATTTATTAAAACCTATGTTGGCGCGTGGCGAATTGCATTGTCTGGGTGCAACAACATTGGATGAATATCGCCAATATATTGAAAAAGACCCCGCCCTGGCACGTCGTTTTCAGCCTGTTTATGTAGACGAACCAACTGTTGATGATTCTATTTCAATTTTGCGTGGCCTAAAAGAAAAATACGAAGGTCACCACGGTGTCCGAATCGCTGATGCGGCACTGGTGTCTGCGGTTAAATTATCGAATCGGTATATCACCGATCGCTTTCTGCCAGACAAAGCAATCGACCTGATTGACGAGGCTGCTGCCCGCGTCCGAATCGAAATCGCATCTAAACCAGACCGTCTGGACGAAGTCGACCGACACCTGATGCAATTAAAAATCGAACAGCAAGCATTAAAGAAAGAAAAAGATGACGAATCCAAAAAGCGTCTGCGTGAATTAGAAACAGTTATTACTAATGTCGAATCAGAATCAAAAACATTGACCGCCACATGGCAGGCAGAACAACAAAAAATGCGTACTCTGTCCGATGCGATGGCGGCACTGGATGCAGCCAAGGCCGAAGTAGCAACCGCGATGCGTAATGGCGATTACGAAAAAGCATCCGCCCTGCAATACGGAAAAATCCCGGAACTAGAGGATAAAATTCGCACCATGAACGAAAATGCACGCGAATACAAAACCGTATTACCAGAACATATTGCCGCCGTGGTCAGCAAATGGACAGGTGTCCCAGCCGACCGTCTGAACGCCGAAGAGCAGTCAAAATTATTAAATATCGAAGACGAACTGCGCAAACGCGTAGTCGGCCAAGATCATGCGCTGGGTGTAATTGCACGCGCAATTCGTCGCAGTCGGGCGGGTCTGTCCGATCCACGTCGTCCCATGGGCAGTTTTATGTTCCTGGGACCAACAGGTGTCGGTAAAACCGAAGTTGCCAAAGCCTTGGCCGAATATTTATTCAGCGATGATACTGCCATGACTCGTATTGATATGAGCGAATACATGGAACCACATTCCGTATCCCGTCTGATTGGCAGCCCCCCAGGATATGTCGGTTATGAACAAGGCGGCGTTTTAACCGAAAGCGTTCGCCGTCGCCCATACCAGGTTTTATTGTTTGATGAAATCGAAAAAGCAAACCCAGATGTCTTTAATGTTTTCTTGCAGATACTGGACGATGGACGTTTAACCGATGGCCAGGGCCATGTTGTAAACTTTACCAACACAATTATTATCATGACCAGCAACCTGCCCGACATGACGGCGGTAAAATCTAATTTTCGCCCAGAATTCGTGAACAGAATAGATGAAATTGTATTCTTCAACCCACTGGGCAAAGATGTGATGGCAGGCATAGTAAAGATTCAATTACAAGGTCTGGAAAAGCGTTTAGCAGAACGTCACATTGAATTAAACATTACTGACAAAGCCATTAAATGGCTGGGCGACAATGGATACGATGCCGCATTTGGCGCCCGCCCATTAAAACGACTGATAACATCTGCGGTCGAAGACAAAATCGCAGACTTGATATTGACCGGCACTGTAGGCGAAGGCAGTACGGTATATATAGATGTTCGTGGCAAGGAATTGACGGTCGGATAACAAAAAACGGGCCCTGCCCGTTTTTTTATCCCCCCCCCACAGCATCATTCCCACATAATTCAAATTTTATTTGATTTGCTTTTTCTTTATAAAATCGTTATCCTATACCCTTATAAAAGGATTTTTATGTCAGTTAAAGCAAAACGCCTGATTAAGAAGCTTATCAGTTATTCAGGCATTTTATTTTTCATATTGGCGGTCGGCATGCTGTGGTGGCAACTGCACAATTACAGTCTGTCAGATATAATGCATGCAATTCTAGATATTCCACTTGTAAACCTGGCGATGGCATGCATTGCGTGCATATTGGGCTATCTAGCTTTATCGCTATATGATTTTCTGGCTTTAAACTATGTTGGGGGGCGCGTTTCTTGGTGGAAATGGATGCTGGCGGGCATGCTAAGCTTTGCAATAAGCAACAACGCAGGACACGCGGTGGTCAGCGGTGGCGCAATCCGATATCGATTATACACCCGTTGGCGCATCCGCGGTGGCGACATTTTAAAAATGCTGACTATTTCGGGCTTCACATATTTTCTGGGGGCTTCTGCAATCGTAGTCATCAGTTATTTTTTAATACCACACAACATGTTTGACACTTCGATTGGTGCCAACATTGGCATCAACGCATTGTTCTTTTGTTGCTTGGTGCCACTGCTAGCATACTTTATGATATCAATAATATTCCACAAAAAGAACATAAAAATCGCCAAACTGGAATTTCAAATTCCATCACTCAGGATGGCACTTACACAGACAATTCTGGGCATAATGGACAGCGTTTTAGCTGGTCTTGTATTGTATTTTTGCCTGACACCATTTGTTGAAATCCCATTTTCGATATTCATAGGCCTGTTTGCAATCGCCCAATCAACCGGTGTATTCAGCCAGGTTCCTGGCGGCATCGGTGTATTTGAAACAGTGTTTTTGGTTGCCCTGCCCGACTCTGTGGACAAAGCCAGCATATTCGGCGCATTACTGGCATTTCGTATTATTTATTATGTTCTGCCATTGATTGGCATGGGCAGCTTATTTTTCATCTATGAACGTTGGTTGCGCAGCCGCATGAAAAGATGGCTGAACGAAGCCAAGGAAAAAATCCCAGCAAAAATCAACCGCATAAAATCCGATATAAAAAACAGAAAATAAATACCTTGCGAACTATATAACACCATGTTAAAATAAATTTTGTGTATGAATATGGGGCTATAATAAGTGTTTGTATTATCGCTATTTTCAACATTTCGAATGGCGCTGATGGTTATCGTGGCGCAATCCCTTGGCATGGGCTGGGACGCCCCACAGGGACGGATTGTTGCCACAGCATACAACGCCAAAACAAAAGGATTACAAAATGTCAAAAAAAATATATGTGGATGCAGTCCACCCGGAGGAAACACGCGTAGTAGTCGTAGATACATCAACAAATCGTGTTTCTGATTTTGACGTTGAAACCACAACCAAGCCACAGATAAAAGGAAACATCTATCTGGCCAAGGTTATTCGCGTCGAACCATCTCTACAGGCGGCATTCGTTGATTATGGTACTGGCAAAAACGGTTTTTTGCCATTCTCAGAAATTCACCCGGATTATTATCAGGTAACCGCCGAACAGAAAAAGAAATTACTGGAATTGGCGCATGCCAACATTGTTGACGATGACGATGATCCAAACGACGAAGAAGACGAAGTCGCCGAATACGATGATCACAGCGCTGGCGAAGACAACAAAGAATTCGCTAAACGCGCCCGTGAATTTAAAATCCAAGATGTAATTAAACCAAAACAAATCTTGCTGGTCCAGGGGGTCAAAGAAGAACGCGGCCAAAAGGGCGCATCTATGACAACATATCTGTCACTGGCGGGTCGTTTTGCGGTTCTAATGCCCAATTCTCGCAAGCGCAACAGCTACGGTATTTCCAAAAAAATTTCCGACAAAACCGAACGAGCCCGTCTGCGCGACATCTTACATGGATTAAAAATCCCCAAGGGTATGACGGTCGTCTTGCGTACTGCCGCCATGGGCGCATCACCTGCCGATATTTCAGCGGATTATGATTACCTGGTAAATTTATGGAATGAAATTCGCAAAACAACACTGGCATCGGTGGCACCAATCACAATCCATACCGAAGATTCACTGTTGCGTCGTGTCGTTCGCGATTTCCTAAGCGACAAGGAAGATGTCCTGATTATCCAAGGCGAAGAAGCGTTTGATGCAGCCAAACAACATTTCATTCAAATGTATGGTCGCACGCCACGCAAACAACTGGTGCATTACAAAGATATAGCCGTTCCTTTGATGGTCAAGGCCGGTGTTGAAAAGCAACTCGAAGGTCTGCATGGTCCATATGTACAATTGCCATCAGGCGGTTCATTGGTCATCAACCAGACCGAGGCCATGGTAACAATCGATGTAAATTCATCCCGCGCGATTAAGGAAAAAGATATCGAACAAACGGCTCTGAACACTAATCTAGAAGCGGCCGAAGAAATCGCCCTGCAATTGCGTCTGCGTGATTTAGCGGGCATTGTTGCGATTGACTTTATCGATATGGAAGAAGAAAAGAACAACCGCAAACTGGAACTTAAAATGCGCGAGGTTATGAAACGCGATCGTGCCCGCACCCAGGTTGCCAAGATTAACAATTTTGGTGTCTTGATGCTGTCGCGTCAACGTCTGCGCAGCAGTTTCATGGAATCGTCATATGTTCCATGTCCACATTGTATGGGTGCCGGTGTTGTGCCATCAATTCAAACGGCGGCAATTATCCTATTCCGTCATCTTCAAGAAAAATTACTGGCCAAGACGGCACAAAAGATCATCATGACGGTGCCAACTGATGTTGCGGTATATTTGCTGAATCACAAACGCGCCGAATTGGCAGAAATGGAATCGAAATTTGAAACTGAAATTGTGATTGTCGGAGACGACAGCCTGATGAACATTGACCAGTATTCAATCCAGCGTGTTGCCCCCGAACAAAACAAGACCGAGGATTTACTGGGGGCCCATGCACCATCTACGGACGCCAAACGCAAAAACGCCCAGCACGTTGATGCGAAAAAGACCACAGTGAATGCCCAACGTCGCAAACGCAAAAAACAAACACAAAAGAAGACTTTCTGGCAAAAGCTGGTCAAGTAAAAGAACCGCCCAAATGGGCGGTTTAAATTTTTATGGTCGGGGTGACAGGAATCGAACCTGCGACCCCTTGCACCCCATGCAAGTACTCTACCAGGCTGAGCTACACCCCGAACAACGCAGTTGATATTAATGTACATTCGATAAAATTACAAATGCTTTTTTTGGGAAAACACACATATTGTCACATTTGCTGACACACGATATTATTTTTACGTCCGGACTTATTAATCAAAACAACAAAAAGGAAAATAAAAATGTCAAAATCAGAAAGCAAGCACGAAAAATGCAAAAACTGTTCCAACCTTCACATTTCTAACTGCAACAAAAAACCAGAAATGCACAAAAAAGACTGTGATAAATAGCATCAACGCACCCACACATATCTTTCTGTGTGGGTGCAAAATAAAATTTGCTCAGAATTTTATTCCTTTGACCTTGCCTTATCCTAAGTTTTAAATTATTCTTAATATTGTCTGATATGAAAATTCAGACAAAAAAAAAGGATATAATGCTATCTGTCGACTCAGATGGCGCACGAATAGATTTTCACACCACTTTTTAAAATCCCCCATCGGGGAATTTTCATTCTTCTTTGAACAGACGTGCAGGATTAACCGCCTTGTTGCCCCGTCGCACTTCCAAATACATTTCGGGCTTATCAGGATTCATCCGCCCCACAGGTTCACCCGCCAAAACTTCCTGTTCCAGCATCACATCAATATTCCCCAGATTTGTCATAACAGTATTATACCCATTTTTATGGGACATAATTACCACCTTGCCAAAACCACGAAAACTGTCTGCAAATTTTACAACCCCATCTGCCGGCGCCATAACCAGGGCATTTCCACGTGTCCGCACACGCCACCCGTCCGAATTCAGCCCCAGCGCAGTCTTTTCACCAAACTTTACAACCACGCGCCCACGCACCGGCAAGTTTAATTTTCGACGCGAAAAACGCGAATCGGCTGACATTTCCGAACTGCCCACCCCTGCTGACAATTCTGATATACTTTTTGCGCGTGCTGACAAATCCCGTAATTTTTTCTGTAATGCCAAATGTTCACTCTTTAATTTTTCATTTTGCGCGCTGCGTGTTTTCAACAGTTTATCCAGTTCTTTTTTTTCACGCGCATATTTTTCCGCACTACGATCCAGTTTTTCTTTTTCAATCGCACGTGCATCACGAATTTTCTCTAACTCTTGCACCTGGGATTGTGCGCGAGCTATTTCGCCATCCAGTTGTTGCGCAACCCCAGACAACACCGCCGACATCAGCACATATTCACGCATATTTTCCGCATCAAAACTGGGATGCGAAGCAACAAACAATATGCTAGACGCCGCATCTGCGACACGTGCTTGATTTGCCGCCATCTCCTTGGAGATTTTTTCACGTTGCGTATCCAACTCGGCAATCTTTTTCGCCATTTCGCCCCGCTGTTCTTCCAGCGAACTAACCTTATCAGCAGCCCGCACCAAATCCTTCTTGGTTTTGGACACCTCTTTATTTGAAGTTTTAACCCGTTGCTCTAACTTTTTATTTTGTTGCTCGGTCTGCTTAATCTGGGCATTGATTTTGGACAGTTCGCTGGCCCCATATACAGGTCCAACAATAACAAACAACAAAGAAAATATTGCAACAATCTTCTTCATTATTTTTTCATCACCCGCAGAAAAACCTTTTTACCCTTTTGCACCATAATTTCATCCGCAGGCGCCACTGCCATGCGTGGGTCAGTAATCTTATTACCATCAATCTGAATTCCACCCTGCTCGACTGTGCGGCGCGCCTCGGATTTAGATGCAAACATCCCGGCTGCACACAGGAAATCCAACACCCCCATTTCCCCCGGCATTTCAATTTCAACCGTTGGCATATTATCCAGATTTATCCCACCACCAAACAACGCATTTGCGGTCTCTTCGGCCTGAACCGCCGCCTCATGCCCATGCGCAATTTCTGTCGCAGCAAACGCCAGAATCTTTTTAGCCTGATTCAAATCTGCGCCCTGTAATGCAGACAAGCGTGCAATTTCATCCAATGGGATTTCTGTGAATATTTTCAAAAACTTTTCCACCAAATCATCCGATATATTGCGGAAATACTGATAGTATTCATACGGCGACGTTTTATCTTCATTCACCCAGACCGCATTCCCCGCCGATTTTCCAATTTTATTACCATTGGCATCTGTAATCAGGGATGTGGACAGGACAAATGCTTCTTTACCCAATTTTTTACGGATTAATTCAATTCCCATAATGGCATTGCCCCATTGGTCCGCCCCACAGGTCTGCAAAATACAGTTATGTTCCCGATACAGCGTCAGGAAATCCACCGCCTGGAACGTCATATAGTTAAATTCCAGGAACGTCATACCATTGTCCAATCTGCGCTTTACCGAATCCATAGACAACATACGTGGCACGGTAAAATCGGTCCCAAAATCGCGCAAGAAATCCATATGGCTATAATTTTTCATCCAATCATAGTTATCGACCATAATCGCATCAGACGTACCGTCACCAAACTTGAAAAACTTTGAAAACGACTTTTTCAGCCCTGCAACATTTTTTGCCAATATTTCTTCGGTCAACATTGGCCGTCCCGAATCGCGCCCCGACGGGTCGCCAATACGTCCCGTTGCGCCACCAACCAATGTTATTGGTTTATGCCCATATTTTTGCAACCAACGCATCATCATCACCGGCACCAGATGTCCCACATGCAACGAATCCGCCGTTGGGTCCGACCCCAAATAAGCGGTAATTTTCCCCGCATTCAATGCATCATTCAACCCATCCAGATTGGATGTCTGATTAATAAACCCACGTGCCTGTAGCTCAACCAATAACTCGTTCTGCATAACATTTCATCCTTTATCAACTTGATAATACCACGCATTTAGGCGCCATGCAACAAAACCAACAAATTATTCACTTACTTTTTTGAATTTTACCGCGAAACTGCCGTTATTTATTGGCGTTGCCGATACTATATAAGCAGACAACAAGCTGTCCCGCACCCATTGTTGAAACTTTATTTTTAATATACCGCTGGCCCCGGTAATAACATTCGCAGTCCGTGTCCCCGACCGAGCCAATTCCATAATTGCGGCCCATGCCTGCTCCTCGGTCATTTGATGAAAATCCAATGTCGCATGCATTGGCGGATTTTGACGCACATGCGGGATACGTGTAGACAAGTGCAGTTCGCTACGCACAGCACGACGCGTATCAACATCGTCATGCAAGTGCTCCACTCCTATCATCTGCTCGATATCAGCATCTGTTAATTGTTTCATTATTTCCCCACTCAAATACCAACACTCGTTCAACCCCCGCCAAATCGCATTCAGCGCGCACAAATGCCCATCCACGATTTACAAATATACTTTTTACATCATCCCCCTGCCCCTCGCCAATTTCCAGGTACATTTTGCCGCATAACTTTATCCAACCCGTCGCATTTTTTGCAATAGATTCGTATGCCGCCAGCCCATTATTATCCGCATACAGCGCAACCCCCGGGTCCCAACTTGCCCCCACATCCACACGCGCATCACCACGGGCAATATACGGTGGATTAGACACAATCACATCAAACTTTTCACCAAAATCATGCGCCTGATTAAACGAAGCCCTTACAGTCCTGATTTTTGCCCCCAATCCCAAACAACGAATATTCCTGCGTGCGACCCGCAGCGCCCGCCACGATTTATCAACCCCCACCCCACGGGCACCAACAATATTTTTACACAGCGCACATATTATACACCCTGTTCCTGTCCCCAAATCTAAAATATTCGGCCCCGTTTCCAACACACAATCTGAAACAACCGCCGAAACCAATGTTTCCGTATCGGGTCTGGGGTCCAAGGTATTCCGGTCTGTATAAAACTTTAACCCAAAGAACCATTTTTGGTGAATTATCTTGGCGACAGGCACCCCCTGACGCAATTGATACGCCATCCATCGGGTACGAATCCAGGAAATTTTTTTTATGTTTTCCGTAATAATCCGGGCGGCCCGTCCCCCCCCGGCCTGTTGCAATATTTCGAACACTTGATTTATTTTCATATTACCATTATAATTGGGCTTATGAAAAAAGCAAAAGATATTCTGAACACAACTAATTTAACTCGACTGGTTATGGCGTTGGCTGTATTGTTGAGTTTAGTTGCAATTTTCCTGGTCGTGACTAAACGTACACCGGCCCAACTTCGTGCGGCACAATTGAACGAATGTAAATCTGTTGTTGTGGTCACATCTGGTGACACGCTGTCCAAATTATTGCTGGAACAGGGTCTGACCCACAATGATGTTAACGCTGTTGCCAATGTGTTAAAGTCTGACGCAGACATCACAACATTGCGTGCAGACCGCGATAAATTGGAATTTGTTCGTGAAAATGACGGGGCAGCTGTATCCAAAATCGTCGTCATTCCATCTCCATGGAAACAGGTGGAATTAACCTGCAATGAATCGGGCACATGGGATTGCAAAACGGTTGACATAGAACGCGACACACGTGCGGTCTACAAAACTGGCGAGATCCTGGACGGCGACAGCTTTTATCTGGCGGGCCAGCGCGCAGGGATTCCAGCAGGCATCTTGGTTGATGTTTATGACCTACTAGCGTTCGAGATGGACTTTGAACGCGATGTTCGTGCGGGTCAAAAATTTACGGTTTTATACGAAGAAAACTTTTCCGAAAACAAGAAAATTGATAATGGACATGTTCTGGCCGTATCTTTCGAAGCCTTGCGTGGTAATGTTCAAATGTACCGTTTCAGGAAATCGGACGGCACAATCGGCTACTATGACGCCGAAGGTAATGGCGCAATAAAATCACTGAAACGCACCCCAATAAACAACGCAAAAATTACCAGCAATTTCTCAAGAAACCGCAAACATCCGGTCTTGGGCTATACCCGCGCACACAAAGGGGTTGATTTCCGTGCATCAACTGGCACACCAATTCCAGCTGCCGGTGCGGGTCGTGTTATCGCGCGTTCATATAACCGTGGCCATGGAAACTTTGTAAAAATCCGTCACAACGGATCTTATGAAACATTATATGCCCACATGTCCAAATTTGCCAAGGGTGTAAATGTCGGCACAACCGTCCGCCAGGGGCAAACAATTGGCTATGTTGGTTCAACCGGCTATTCAACCGGCCCACATTTACACTATGAAATCATCAAGAACGGCGTACACGTCAACCCAATGACGGTCAAATTACCCGCAATCAGCAACCTGGGCAAAGAAGATAAAAAGAAATTTATCCAATATCGCGAAATTCTTGATGGTGGAATAAAACAATTGGAAAAGAATCCAACATTATATATCCAATTATAAAAAAAACCGCCAAGCGGCGGTTTTTTATTTATGCAGCTTTCTTATTTTCCTTCAAAATTTCAACAGGCTGTTTTTTGCCATCGACCACATCTGCATCAACAACAATTTCTGCCAAGTCTTCTTTATCTGGTGCATCAAACATAGGCTGTAACAGCACACGTTCCAGAATACTGCGCAAACCACGAGCGCCTGTCTTGCGTGCAACAGCCATTTTTGCAATCGAACGCAATCCATCTTCTGTGATATTTAATTTAACACCATCCATTTCCAACATAGCCGAAAACTGTTTCACAACGGCATTCTTTGGCTCGGTCAAGATTTTAACCAACGCATCCTCATCCAATGCCTCTAATGTTGTGATAACCGGCAACCGTCCAATCAGTTCTGGAATAATACCAAACTTTACCAAATCTTCTGGCTCGACATCTTTCAAAAAGCTTTTGTTTTTGCGTTCCTCGGCAGATTCTATCGCCGCACCAAACCCAATGCCGCGCCGTCCAGACATACGGTTTCCGACAATCTTGTTCAGCCCATCAAAGGCCCCCCCGCAAATAAACAAAATCTTGCTAGTATCCAATTGCACGGTCGCTTCGCCTGGATGCTTGCGCCCTGCGCCACCGGCCGGCACATTTGCTACGGTACCTTCAATTAACTTTAACAAAGCCTGTTGCACACCTTCGCCCGAAACATCACGTGTCAAGGACGGATTTTCAGATTTACGCGAAATCTTGTCAATTTCATCGATATAGATTATTCCGCGTCCTGCGCGTTCAACATCAAAATTCGCATTTTGCAACAAACGCGTCAGAACACTTTCCACATCATCCCCGACATAACCCGCTTCGGTCAAAGTGGTGGCATCTGCGATTGCAAAAGGCACATCCAAGATACGCGCCAAAGTCTGTGCAAACAAAGTTTTTCCCGTCCCAGTTGACCCAATCAACAAAACATTAGATTTCTGAATTTCCACATCCGATGTTGTTGCCACAGAATGACGTTTGTAATGATTGTACACAGCCACCGCTAATGTGCGTTTAGCAGTATCCTGCCCGATAATATATTCATTCAGGAAATTATAAATTTGTGACGGAGTCGGCAATTTTGCAACATCTTTGGACATCTCGCGACGATTATCATCTGCCATAATATCATTACACAGATTTATACACTCATCACAAATACAAACATTACGCCCACTGACCAGCTTCTTTACTTCATAAACCGCTTTGCCACAGAAACTGCAAAATTGCTGATTATTTTCTGTATTTGGTGTTTTTTCATCACTCATATC
>JAWPOG010000009.1:0-26338 GCA_033345155.1 Alphaproteobacteria bacterium
GAACAAAACGGCGCAACACGGCGATATTTTACAGGATTATCGTTGCGCATTGCCGCACTTTCCAGCAATCGCAAGGACGTTGTCCCCACCGAAATCACGCGTGTGGCATTGTTGATTATTTCCGCCTGGGCTTCTGTGATACAACCCCATTCACTGTGCATTTTGTGTTGGGACAAATCTTCGGTTTTAACAGGCAACCAAGTGCCAGCCCCGACATGCAATGTTATGTTTACAATCTGCGCACCGCGTGCGCGAATTTCATCCAGCAATTCAGCCGTAAAATGCAATCCCGCCGTCGGCGCTGCCATTGAACCGATTGGGTCGGCATATACAGTCTGGTACCGGTCACGGTCAGACAGTTCTGCATCACGTTTCATGTATGGAGGCAACGGCATTTTGCCCACCGCATCCAATGTTTCAAAAACATTATCACATAAAAATTCCAGTTTTATCCCACTGTCGTCATCGTGCGCCAGGACGCGAATCTGCGCCCCGTTGTCCAACGACAAAATCGCACCGTCTGGAATCTTGTTGAATTTTTTACACAACCCCCACCAGGTCTTGTTATTAACCGCAGTATGCAATGTGATTTCATGTTTGCCGTCCGCCATAAAACGCGCTGGAATTACACGGGAATTATTAAACACCACAACATCACCAGGGCGCAAATAGTCCAGAAAATCGCGCACATATTTGTCAGAAATCTTGTCGCCATTGACAACCAACATACGTGACGCATCGCGTTGCGCCAGCGGGCGCGACGCAATCAATTCAGACGGCAATTCAAAATCAAAGTCGGATGTGGTCAGCATTTTTATTTCTTGAATTCCAGCCCCTGGTCGATATAGTTTTCGGCCTTTTCTTCCCAATCGGGCTCTACACGAACAAATAAATGCAGGCGTGCATTTACACCCCACTGATCCTGAATGTCATGGCGCGCGGCGGTACCAATGCGTTTTAACTGCTCGCCGCCCTTGCCCACAACAATCTTTTTATGTGCGTCGCTGCGAACGGCGATTTTCTGATATATGTCCAGCACCCCATCGTCCGAAACATCTACACGTTCAGTGACGACATTAATGTGATACGGCAATTCCTGGTGGATATATTTGTAAATCTTTTCACGAGTTAATTCCGCCAGATACAATTCATCGGGCACATCGGGGGCGTCAACAGTGTCAAACAGATATGGTCCTGCCGGCATTACGTCCGCCAATGCGTTCAGCATTTTTTCAACGCCATCGTTTTTCAACGCTGAAATCATAAAGATTTCACGCCAAGGTGCCATTTGCGATATTTCCGCAACCATTGGCAACAACTCTAATTTTGGAACCGCGTCAACCTTGTTCAAGGCAACAAATATGTTTGGACGGTCGGCTATCTTTTCCGCCAGGGCGCGAATTGTTTCGGTTATACCCTTTTGCACATCAACCAGCAACAACACCGCATCGGCATCAGATACCGCATCCATAGCTGCGGCAACCATCGCCCTGTCTAATCGTCTGGACGGTTTGAAAACACCTGGTGTATCAACAAATATCAACTGTTTTGCGCCAACCATTTTAACCGCACGCAGACGGGTGCGTGTGGTCTGCACCTTGTGCGAGACAATGGACACCTTGCGCCCCATAATTTGGTTTAATAATGTACTTTTGCCCGCATTAGTCGGGCCGATAATGGCAACAAAGCCGGAATATGTTTTTTCTGTCATAAGTAAAATGATAGCACAGCATTTTTAAAAGTAAACAAAAACCTTGTAAATCCGCACATTAGAAGTTTTTTAATGAGGCTGGCAATAAAAAATCCCCCCCTTGTGTAGGGGGGGATTCTTCGTATTCGTTGTAAATTAGCGTGAATAGAATTCGACAACCAATTCTGGGAACATTTGAACCGGATATGGTACGTCTTCGAACGCAGGTACGCGTACAAATGTTGCTGTGAAATTTGCACTGTCCACAGAAACATAGTCCGCAAAGTTGCGTTCCGCAGATTCCAACGCCAATACGACCAATGGCATCTGTTTGGCTTTTTCGCTGACGGTAATAACATCGCCTGGTTTAACCTGGTATGATGCAATCTTTACGCGTTTGCCATTAACATTGATGTGGCCGTGGCTAATTAACTGACGTGAAGAGAATACAGTTGGTGCCAATTTCGCACGATATACAACCGCATCCAAACGACGTTCCAACAAACCAATCAGGTTTTCTGGTGTGTCGCCCTTCATGTTATCTGCTTCGAGATAATATTTACGGAATTTCTTTTCGCCGATGTTGCCATAATAGCCCTTTAAGGTCTGTTTTGCACGCATCTGTTTTGCATAATCGGACGAGCTGCCGCCACGAGATGTTGGCCCATGCTGGCCCGGTTTATATTTGCGTTTGTTAAATGGGGATTTAGCCTGGCCCCACAGATTGACGCCCAGTGAACGACCAATCTTTAACTTGCGTGTGCTGCGCTTTGCGCCTGCTCTTGCCATAGTTTTTCCTTTTATTTTTGGTTTTACGGTGCCGGATATTTTACAGAATCCTTATCACGGGCGGGACCAAAATGCACCGCCGTTTAATCAGTTCTGGTTACCCAGCGAGGCACAGTCTATACACTTTTGTTCGAAAAATCAAGTATTTTATTCATCTTGCAAAGTGTATAAAATGTATTATATTTATTTAGCCATGAAAAAGTATATTTTACCATTTCGTGATTTAGTCGTTTCACCGGGGCAGCCTGTGCCGGTGTTAGTTGACAATCACCTGTCTGTTAATTGTATCAAAACCGCCGCAAATACCGGGCAACAACAGTTAATACTGGTGCCTCAGCGCAGTTGGGCATACCCGTCCAGTGTCAATGATATTTATACCATCGGCACAATTGGTGATGTGATTCAGGTGTTGTCTATGCCGGATGGGGCAGTTCACCTGTTGGTACGAACAACTGACGCTGTATCAATATCCGACATTGAAATTAATGATGGAATATTTTCTGGACAGGCAACACCAATCGTTGTCCAAGATGATATGAATACCGAACAGACATTGGCTTTGCGCGATGTGTTGGCGGATAATATGCGCTCGCTGGCGATTTCTACACACAAATTCAAAATGGATAAATTGCGCAATGTGATTGAAAACTATCCATTGCCTGCGTTTGTTGATGCTGTAATCCAGACCGCAGATGTAAGTACGGATGTCGCGGTGCAGGTCTTGGGGGCGACCAGTTGGAAAGATAAACTGACGATATTGTTAGAGGCTGTAAAACTGATGCTTGAAACAGCCAAGATCGAAGAATCCATCAATCGGCGTATACATCAACAAATGGAAAGTGGCAGACGAGAGGCTATTTTACAAGAAAAAATGCGTGCCTTGCAAAAAGAGATGGGCGAAGACGATGGCGAAGTGGATACCGCCAATATTCGTAAAAAAATTGTGATGTCGTCAATGCCTGCAGAAGCCAAAGAAAAAGCAATGGCAGAATGGAAACGGATGCGATCGATGTCGCCTATGTCGAATGAAGGCGGACTGTTGAAAACATATCTGGATGAACTGTTAGCCATGCCATGGGGCAAGTCAGATAAAACAGAAATCGATTTAAAGCATGCGCGCGATGTACTGGACAGCGAACATTCAGGCATGAATGCGGTCAAAGAACGCATTCTGGAACATATTGCCGTTATGAAAAAGACCAAGTCTAATCAGGGATCAATTTTGTGTTTTGTTGGCGCACCAGGGGTTGGTAAAACCTCGCTGGGGAAATCAATTGCTGCGGCATTGGGACGTAAATATCAACGCATTTCCCTGGGTGGCATTTCGGACGAAGCGCATTTCCGTGGTCATCGCAAGACATATATCGGCGCACAGACGGGGCGCATTATGGATGCGTTGAAACGGTGCAAGACGAATAATCCGGTTATCGTGCTGGACGAAATTGATAAAATGGGACGCGATTGGCGTGGAGATCCGGAATCTGCGTTGCTGGAAATTCTGGACCCAGAACAAAACAAGACTTTCCGTGACCATTATTTAGAGGTGGACTTTGATCTGTCAAATGTGATGTTTATCGCAACCGCAAACAGTTTGAATATGTCCAATGCGCTGAAAGACCGTATGGAAATCATCGAAATCCCAGGCTATTCAATGGATGACAAGGTTAAAATCACGCGCGAACACCTGATTGGGCGGGCGGCGCGTGATACGGGATGGAATATGGATGATATTGTTATGACCGATGACGCAATTCGCCATTTAATTCAAAACCATACATCCGAACAAGGCGTACGCCAGGTGCAGCGTGAATTGACCGCAGTATTGCGCCGATCGTTGTTGGAAAACGACTGCGTGGATACTAAAACAGAATTTACACCAGAAAAGATTGATGAATTACTTGCAATCAGAAAAACTTTGAATGGTGGTAAAAAAATTGGATTCGGGGTGCGTGTATGATATTAATTATTAACACATCTGGCAAGGATTTAGAATTTGTATTGGGTGATAAATACAAATCTGTTGTGGTGGAAAAGCAGTCCGTTGCCCTGCCCGTGGAAACTGAAAAATTCATTAGCGAATGTGGCGCATCATGGCGCGATATATCTGCAATCGGTGTTGTTGTTGGACCGGGCAGTTTTACAGGTATTCGACTGGGCATTGCGTACGCCAAGGGAATTGCGTTGGGGTTGAAAATACCGGTTGTTGGAATCAGCGCGTTTGACCTGTATCTGGTGGCCACACCGGACGCGTTTGTTGCGATTGATTCTGGGCGCGGGGATTTCTTTGTCGCGGCGAACGGTTTGAATCCGCAGACAATGGCAATAGATGAAATTGAAACAAAACAGATGGAATGGGCACGCACTGTTGGACACAAACCATTTGATTTGAAGTTGGGGGTACAAATTGTGCAACACAAACTTGCCCGCAAAGAATTTGAACCTGTTGTACCGATGTACCTGCGCCCCAGTTATGCGGAACAGAATAAAAAATGCTGAATCAACTGGCCAATTTGCATGCAAAATGTTTTCCCAACAAACCTTGGGGGGTGGCGGACTTTGCCGAACTAAAAAAATCGGGATGCGAGATTATCGCCAGTCAAAATGGTTTTATTGTATATCGTGCGGTTGCAGACGAAGCGGAAATAATCACCATCGGTGTGGCACCAGAGGCACGACGCGCCGGTATTGCCGCTGCGATGATTGGTATTATGGAAGCGGACTTGAAAAAGCATGGCATAAAGCATATATTTTTAGAGGTGGCGGAAGATAACGCATCAGCACGCGCCCTGTATGAACAATGTGGATTTGTGATTGTTGGGCGCAGACCGAAATACTATGATGGTGTGGACGCCATTATGATGAGGAAAGATATATGATGAACTATGTCGGCAGCAGCGCGCATATGATAAAACAAGGTCCCACGGGCGGTCCGCGACCTTTTTTGTATGCTGATAAAATTGATTTGGGCAAACCTGCACTGGTTATTCTGGGTGGTGCGTTGACAACCAATGAAGCCAAGGCGATTGGATATATTGAACATCTGACAAATATAATTCAAAATCAATCCAATGCGAATGTGTATGCCGCGGTGTATAAGTTTGGAACCGTTGACCCTATGTTGGTCAAGGCGAATGTATTTCGGCGCGCGGGACGAAAAATGGCATTGGATATGGATGCAAGTATCGCACGACGCAAAGAACATGAATTAACCGAAATTAACAAGATTGAACCAATCCCGGGGTACATAGAAGACCTTTATGAAATTATCATGGAACCGCGCATTATAGATGGAAATGCGGAACAAACAGCACGAAATCTGCGTAATTTGATAATCTATACGCATTGTCATGGCGCGATTGTTGCAAATCATTTTACCGATATGGCGGTGCAACAAATGAAAGACGCAGGTTTTGATGACAACACAATAAAACAATGTTTGGCAAATGTAATTGTTATTCAGCATAATCCGACCGCACCACTTGAAAAGGCAAATTTCACAACATTGAATTTTATGTCGGCTTCTGATGATACATTGAATTACTTGGATGCGTTTTCTAAGACTGTTCTGGGGCGCGATGATGTAAAGCCGGCGTTTATGGGGGCGAATTACGCCAATGTCTTTGTCGCAGGAAAGTTGAATAAAACAAATGGTTCTGAACACGGTTTTGGCATCGGATATAAAAACAATGGTACCGATTTAACACCAAATGGTCGGGTTATTTTTGGTGCGGAACAGAATGCAATCAACAATGCGATAAATTCTGTTAATAATCCAATATTGCCAACAGTTGAACAGTTGGTGTCGGGCAATGGCGTTGATATCACGCAAATGCGCGCCAATGGACACGAAATTTTCAGCAAGTTTAGTCGTTAGACACAAATTCCAAAACCCGTTCATCAAAAATAACATCACGCGGACGAAGTGGGGTCGCAATATGCATATCGGTACTGCGCCTGGTGCGAGATAAGGCAACATAAGTTTGGCCGTGCGCAAATGCGCCACGCGAAATATCAACCACAACCGCATCCAATGTTTTGCCCTGGGCACGATGGATTGTCATGGCATATCCCAATGTTAATGGAAACTGTTTATATGCACCCACTTCGTTTTCAATCAGACGATCGTTTTCATCGCGGGTATATTCTATCTTTGCCCATTTTTCCGGTTTGACCGATACCAATTCGTGCGAATCTGACAACAACTGAACTGTGATTTCACGGGCGGACAAACTGCGCACCAGGCCCATAGAACCATTATGCCACTTATCACCATTTTTGACAAATATAACCAATGCACCAACTTTTAATTCCAGCGCAAGGGGCGCGGGAACATCACGCTCAGAAAAATTTCCAGTCAGCACACCATTGTACACAACTGGTGTTTCATTTATCTGGGCCAGGCGGGTGGCGTTTATACGTTCCGCCACCGCACGAAAAGGTGTGATTAAAACCGCATTTGCACGACGACCAGCATCATCAATACGACATGCGTTAAAAAAATCCAAGCTGGCGGTGTCGTTATTGCGCAATTGCACCAAATTTTCTAGTAATGGCAAATCACTTTGTCGATACACAAAATCAAAATTGTACTTTATAAAATTCGCACGACAGTAAACATTACTGTCAAAAAAATATGCGTTGGGATGACCGTATTCAGATGTATAATACTGGGTGGCTTCGCGCGTTATCACAGGTGGCAACTGGAACAAATCGCCGATGGCCACAACCTGGATTCCGCCAAAGGGATTGTTATTGCGACGCGCCATTCGAGCCAAGATGTCAATCGCATCCAGCAAATCAGGTGCGACCATAGAAATTTCATCAATAATCAAAACATCCGTCGCATTCAGAATATTGCGAGGCTTGGCCTTTAATTTCAAAAATTCAGGCAAGATAAAATCACGCGGTTGAATTTGAAACAGAGAGTGGATTGTTTGACCGCCAACATTCAGGGCCGAAACGGCCGTTGGACAGGCGCATACAATCCGCTTTTTTGACGCACTTTTCAAATAATTCACAAATGTTGATTTGCCAGTTCCGGCTGGCCCCAATATTAAAATATTTGAATTAGTGCGTTCAATCGCGTCAAATGCGGATAATTGCGTTGCGTTCAAAATGGGGTCAACCGTTTCAAGCATCGTTTATTTCAACGAATATATCGTTTCAGATGTCTTGGAATCAGAATTTCACCTGGGGGGCGACACGTTCCGATTCGTCGATTTCAAACATTTTTTCCGGTGCGATTTTGCAAATGTTTGCAACTATGCTGGATGGGAACTGTTCAATCTGGGTGTTCAACCCCATGACAACCGTATTATAAAACTGACGAGATGCCTGGATTTTTGTTTCTGTGTCCGTCAGTTCGCGCTGTAATTCCAGAAAATTCTGGTTCGCTTTTAAATCTGGATAAGATTCAGCGACCGCGAACAAGCTTTTCAATGTCTGGGTTAATTTATTCTGCGCATCACCTGATGCGGGACCGTTCGCCGCCATTGCCGCATTACGGGCATTTGTCACCGCCGCCAAAGTCTCAGATTCATGCTTGGCCGCACCGCGAACAGTTTCAACCAAATTAGGGATTAAATCATATCTGCGCTTTAACTGAGTGTCAACGGTTGCCCATGCTTCGCGTACTTGGTTGCGACGGGCGACCAGGCCGTTATATACGGCAATGAAATATAATAATACAACTGCGATTATTGCGACTGCTGTCCACATATGTTTTCTCCTTTGTTTTTTATATTTTATATATTATCTAATAAAATTGCAACATCGTTCGCCGTTGGAATATGCGATAAAACAATGTCTGGGTTGTACTGGGTGCGAAACCAGGTGCGTTGACGTTTAGCATACTGGTTTGTGCGATTTATCCAATTTTCAATACATTCTGACTGTGATATTTCGCCACGAATAAATCTGCACAACTGCGATGCGCCAATTGCACGATTTTCATCCCAACCTGACACCAAGATTCTGTGGGCCTCGGCCATGGCGCCTGCGTTCAACATCAACGGTATGCGCGCGGCAATCCGTTCGCGTAACAATTCAGAATCTGGATTTATTAGAATACGTTTTGCATCTGGCGCAACCGCACCAACCCTGGGCATACTTTGAAACTCTGTGATGTGGTGGCCTGTTTCTAAAAAGACTTCGACCGCACGGGCAATGCGTTGTGGGTCGGTTGCTGTAAATTCTGATGGCAACAAACTGCGCGCCCCATCCAAATCGGCAGAGACCAATTCGCGCGCACGCCGCCGAGTCGCATCTGAAATGTCCGGCATCGGAGAAATCCCGTTTATCAATGCGTTTATATAATAGCCCGTTCCGCCAACAAAGATTGGTGTGCGTCCCGATGTAATGGCTGCGTTATATTCCCGCTTTGCCATCTCAAGATATTCTGATACAGAAATCTGGTCTGTTAATGGCAATATGGAAAACAGGCGATACGGAATGCCGTCAATGTCATCAAAATTATCACGGTTGACAAAAGGACTGGCCGAAATGGATTCAATACCACGATATATTTGGACACTGTCACAATTTATAACAGTGCCATTTGTGTGGCATGCCAACTGGTGGGCAAAATCCGATTTACCCGATGCTGTTGGCCCTGTGATGATATATGCGATTGGCTTCATTAAACTGAATTATAGACAACAAGTTCCAAATGTAAATAAAATATTGTATTTTTTCCCCACTGGGGGTATTATAACCAGGTCCAATAAAATAAACGAAAGGAAATAAGTATGGCTAAATTAAGAGTGGCAATTAATGGTTTCGGGCGCATTGGTCGTTTAGTGTTGCGGGCCGCACTGGAATCAAAGCGCGATGATATCGAGTTTGTGGCGGTTAATGATTTGGCGCCTGCGGAACAAAATGCGTATCTGTTGAAATATGATTCTGTGCATGGAAATCTGCCGATGGATGTAAAATTGGATGGCGAGTATATCTTGGTCAAGAATCAGAAAATCAAATGCATTGCAGAACGAGATCCAGCGAAACTGCCATGGAAAGAATTGAACATAGATGTTGTTATGGAATGCACAGGTATATTTACCGCTGCGGATAAAGCACGTGTACATATTGACGCAGGTGCAAAACGTGTATTGGTGTCCGCTCCGTCAACTGGCGCAGATAAAACAATCGTGTTCGGGGTAAATCAGGACATGTTGACCGCTGATGATATTATTGTTTCAAATGCATCTTGCACAACAAACTGTTTAGCACCAGTGGTCAAGGTATTAAATGACAAATTCGGTATTGTGTCGGGCTGGATGACTACTGTGCATGCATATACAGGCGACCAACAGTTGCTGGATAAAAATCACAAGGATTTCAGACGTGCGCGTGCGGCAAATCTGTCTATGATTCCAACCAGCACAGGCGCAGCCAAGGCAATTGGGCTGGTGCTGCCTGAATTAGCTGGCAAATTAGACGGCATGGCAATCCGTGTTCCAACCCCAGATGTGTCGGCTGTGGAACTGGTTGTAAATATGGAACACGATGCAACTGTCGAAGAAATAAATGCCGCTATGCGTGCAGCAGAATCAGAAACATTTGGATATAACGAATTGCCGTTGGTATCGATTGATTTTACTCACGATGCACACAGTTCAGTTTTTGATGCGGGCCTGACCAAGGTTCTAGATAAAAAGCTGGCGCATGTGACTGCATGGTATGATAATGAATGGGGTTTTTCAAACCGCATGTGTGATACTGCCGTCGAGATGGGAAAATTTATAAAATAACATCCAAAACCCGCCAAATGGCGGGTTTGTTTATAGCCTTATAATTTCATCATTCGATTTTTGGGCAAATTTATGCTGAAATCTGGGCGTTAATAACAAAAGACACTTTGACTTTTTTCCTGAAATAAATGATAATATAGTATATCAAAAAGCACTTGGAGCATTCTATTAAATTACGAGGGAATAAAAAATGAAAAATAAATTCTTTGTGCCTGCTGTATTATGTTTATTTGCCCCCCCTGTGGGAGCGGCAACCCCCTATAATCTATCCAGGGGGCCAGATGGTATATATGTACAACGCAACAACACATATAAGCAATCAAGATATGGTCTGACGGGTAATACGGCTCGAACCGAACAGACAGAAAAATCTGATACCAGCCAGAACAAAATAGATCACAGCGCCAATGCAGAAAGTCCGCTTTATATGCCTAAACCAGGAACAATATATTCCAAGACGTCACTGGGGCCGACGTTCGTGTTATCTGATGACACACCCCGTGATAAAACCAGCTGGCGTGCACGAGAAGAACTGGGGGTCGGCATTTTAAACGCACTGAAACTCTACGGAAAAATCGACTATATGCGCGATGACAACACCCAGAAATCTGGCATTCAATTTGCTTTGGCTGGCTTGAATTTTCGCGCGATTGATACAATGTCTGGGTGGTCATTGGATTTATATGCAGATGCCCATTCTAATGGATTTGGCGCAATGCGTGGCTCAATAACATCACATGGGCTGATCCCGGACAATTGTTACGATGGAAGTCGGGGACTTCATGTTGGGACACAATTGGGCAAGACTTGGTCAAAGTTCAGTGTTTCGGCTTTTGTTGGGGTTGAGCGAAATTTCAGCAATGACGACTACAAAATAAAACTGATACAGGTTGATATGCGCCCAGTATATAACGTTATGACACGACCTAAATTGGATACACTTGGCTTCCCAGACGAGATTTCTGTTAGACTTGATGACAGAACAAATTATAACCTGGGGTTTAATATATTTTATCAGCATGATAATCGCTGGTCATTTGGCAGCGGGTTTAAATTTATACACAGGCAAAAGGGTGTTATCTTATCTGTAACCCCACCCACAAGGGCTCCATCCGAACAGTTTTTAGATGGCTGGCCAACAGCTGGAATGCGAATAAATACCGAAAATAAAATATTGTCATATATAAGCAATTTTGGTTGGTATGATACATATACTTTTAGTATGGCGGCCGCATATCAATTAACGGACATTGTACAAATTGGGGCCTATAGTGAATGCACGTTCAATATATTCCGGAACAATGCTGATGTTCAAGCAGAACTGGGAATCCGATTGAATTTAACATTCTAGCAAAAATTTACCAAATATATTAAATAAAAATCCCGCTGGATGGCGGGATTTTGTCCAATATATGTTAGTTTTATTTTTTTGTTTTTTAGTTCCGTTTAATTAGAACAGAACATTCAAGCGAACACCCGCTTCTGCCTTGACATCTGTGCCATTCTGGGATTGTTCATGCGCCGTATCGAATGTGTATTCGCCATAGATGGCAACCTGGGTCATATCGGTCAACTGATATGCCGCAGTCAGGTTAACGATATATTCATCAAACCCGTCGTTCATGTCTTCAACTCTTGCCAAGAAGTCCTGGAACTGTGGCGCAGATAACAATGTTGGATTAACATCTGTTGCCAGTCCTTCTACTCCATTGTCTGCATGGTGTTTATATGTTAAACCACCACCGAATGACCAACGATTATTCAATTGATAGAACATTTTCAAACCAGCATTAACTTCGGTTGTAGATTTCAAGTCAACCGAGATTTCATTTGGCAACAACCCATGGAACAATGGTGCAATCGCAGAAACATCAATGCTGTTGTTGTCATTGCCGAATGTGCGCAAGACTTCTATGAATCCGGCAGTGCTGAATTTATGCCACACCTTGCCCACCTGGGTTCCAACGTGGAATCCCCAGCGACCATTTGAATAGTTATCATATGTGAAACCATTTGCCGCAAATGAACCAGACATTTCACTGATTCCGCCCAATTGAGCGTCTGCATACAAATCCCATACCCAACCAGAATATGTGTTAATTGCACGGTATTTCAAACCCGCACGTCCCAGGTGCATACCCTTGCGATCAATGTCGCCGTCGTGGGTATAACCGAATTTCGCGTACGCTTCCAGGTTGTCCAAGATACCGTATCCCAATTCTTCGTGAACACGCCAGATTGGAAATTCCGTTGCGCCATCATGATTTTTTGCAACATGCGCGTCTGAATCATCTGCGATTTTGTACATAACGCCCGCAGATGTTTTGGAATACACCGCGCCCTTGTATGGCATATACAATGGGTGTTCCAGGTTGGCCGCAATCGCAGGTGCCGCGAATATCGACAATGCAACTGCTGCACTGATAGTTTTTTTCATCTGTTTAACTCCTTAGTTTTCGATGAAATGCCACACCCCCATTATTGGCAAGATGTGGGTTCATATCCACACCGCCCATTATTGGCAACAGTATGTTTTTGCGATATGAACGAACTTATTTTTACGCATTATAGGAACTTTGTCAAAAAATAAATTTTCTTGACATGGGGGGCTTGAAAAGTTATGACGGGCGACCTATATAAAATTGCTGTGGGGGAACCGCAGTACTTTAATCAAGAGGTTCAATCATGAATACACAACAAAATATCGCAGAAAATCAAGAAAAATTTTTTATCAAAGTTGACCCACAAATCGCAAAAATCGTATCGCCATTTGACCGCAAAGAATTAGCGGCGGCGTATCTACAAATGTTCACAGGGTTCGCATGGCGAAATTGGACCAATAAATATTCGCTGGGGCGCGCATGGCAGGTTGCACTGACACAATGCGGTGCGTTTGCTGATGCGAAAAACGAAAAAAATCCGGCAGCAAAATATCTGAAAAATGTATATGACGCACATAAAAAATATTGGTCCCGCGTTATTATGACGCATGGTGCGCGTGAAAACACTGTTAACCCAGATGAACAAGAAATCAAAAAATTGCGCGCACATGGCGAACGCATGATTCGCGAAAGCATGGACAAGATTAACCTGATACTGGCGCGATATAATGAACGGGTCGAGGAACTGATTGCCACGCAATCAAAGGAAAAAGCGCAAATGCCCCAAATGGCACAACCACAGGCGATGGCGATGGCGCAAAACACCCCAGAACAGGCACAACCCACACATCAACCGGGGGCAGCACCAGCGCAGGCACCAATGCACGCATTGCCACAGGCGATGGCACAGGCCGTGCCCCAGGAAAAACCAGCGGTGGCGCAGGCCACAAAATCGGTTGCACAGCCGGCACAGCAATCGGGCGCGTTTGCGATGGTGCGCGACGCGGTAAAACGCCCAAATGCCGCGATTGCCGATAAACCGGTCGAAGTGCCGACGGTGGTTGCAAAGCCAGCCCAGGCAAAGCCAATCGAGAAAAAGCAAGAACAACCCGCGGTCAAGCCCGTGGTTGCACAGAAACAAAAACCAATTGTTCATCATATGCCCAAGGCGGTCGCGGCACCGGTCAAGCAATCAGGCGCCCTGCCCGCGGTTCGCGACAATGTTAAACAGCAGAATATTGTTAAAAGCGAAGAAAAGGTCAAAGAATTTCAGGTCGCGCAACAGCGTCTGGAAATCCGCGCGGAACAACGTGCACAATTGCAAATTGAATTCCAGCGACGGATTCAGATGTGGCAAATTGGGCAATTCAAACAAAACGCAGCATAAAAAAACCGGGAAAAATCCCGGTTTTTATCTGTCATAAATAACAGGTGTCTTGTTTATCGTATATATACGGCCGTCGTTTTCAATGTTGTAGTGTATGTACAGCACATTGGTAGCACCACCAACATGCGCCCATGGATTATAGTCGCCAATTACCTGGCGGGTGGTGTTGTGTGGAAATACCGCACGAAATGTGTTATCAAATACGCGTGAATATTTATCGTTAAATTCAGGCGATACAATCATATTCATCGCAACAACGCCATTTGGCGCAATACGCGATTTAAGGCGCGCCATAAATTCCGCCGTTATCAGAGATTCGGGAACCTGGTACGAATTAGAATAAACATCTAATAAAATAAAATCGTATTGCTGGTCGGTATTCTTTAAAAACTGGCTGGCGTCGGCAACAATAAATTTTTTGTTGGGGGTTAAATTCTGTTGCAAAAAGTATTTTTCAGAAACATCTTTTAATGTGTGCTCGATATCAATAAAAGTGTAATCATTGCGCGTATCTTTCAGTCCCAGCGTAAAGCCCCCTGCCCCCAGAACCAAGATTTTATAGGTCTTGTCTGACGGCATATTATAGATAAAGTTCTTATTCAGGTGGTCTATGTATTCTGCCATGTGACCGTTATTGTTATATACCGACATAGCCAAACCGTTCATATACAATATGCGTGTGTCATCGCCCAATTTATACACAGATATGGTCGAATTCGCATTGTTAACCAGTATGCCGTGCCGTTCACGTTGGTACATATTGCTGTTGATATACAAAGAGCCACATAATACAACCGAACATACAAGCCACGCATGCCACCGACGACATAATACCAACGCGCCCACTGCCGATAAAAATGTAATCAAAATCACCGTATAATTAACACCCAAAAACGGCATCAACAGCAATGTTGTTGCAATCGAACCAAATACCGATCCTATTGTATCCCATGCCATAATATTACCTGTGCAATTTTTGTTGTATGCGCGCAACTGGCGCGACAGCAAAGTCGTGTTAAGCCCAAACAGAAAGGGCCCCACAGACAAAAATATCATGGAATAAACGAATGTCTGGATTGCGCCCGACCGAATACCACCGGCGTACATCAATGCAAAATAATCTGTGATAAGTGAAAAACTGGCCGCGCAAACAGATAAAATTGCAATTATCAGGAAACTGACGTGTAATAATCTGCGAATTTTTTCATCGTTTATCTTTTGAGATTCGCCAATAAAATACCCAAACGACATAAAACCCAAAAAGATTGCCATAATAATACTGGTGATAACCGCACTGGACCCAACATAAAACGACAGCTGACGCAGAACCGCCAATTCCAACGATAAACTGACATAACCATTCAAAAAGATTAAAAATACCAGTGCTGAACGCGATAACTTTTGCATAAATTTTCCCCTGATAATATACGTGGCGAAGTTTAGTAAAAAACACAAATTTACGCAACTGGTTTTTAATGCGCATTCACCAAACGAATATCATCAAATTCAGAAAAACGATTGAACATTGCCTGGGCAAATGGGCACAATGTTATCACACGACGATGCTGGGTGCGAGCCATACTGGCAACATTACGAACCAAGTTCAACCCAATGTGACGATTACGATATTCAGGGGCAACACCTGTGTAATCAATAATCAATTTGTCCGCGCCAATACGAACGAATGTAATCTCGCCAATCTTGCGACCAGACACAATCGCATCAAACCCATTACGGGTTTCTGACATAAAATATTGGACAACATCTGACATGTTTTTAATATAACACAGTTGATGTGTTTTTTGTATCGGACTGTATTCAAAAAATCCCGCATCGCGGGATATTGTTATAACAAGTCAAAGTTTTTACGAATAATCCGACCGCTGTTGCGCAAGGCTGCTGATTCTGGTGTACTCATTTTTGGTGTCAAGGTCGCAATAATACCGTCACGACCAACAATCCTTGGCAAAGACATGGATACAGACCTGTCACCAACGCCCCCGACCGTTGACACCGTTAAAATTCTGCGTTCGTCATTTACAATGCAACGCACCAAATCGGCAACCGCACCCGCAATACCATCCCAGGTTGCCCCACGGCCCTGGATAATTTCATATGCAGCATTGTGCACACGATGCTCAATCGTTTTGCGTGTTGTTTGTGGCAAACTGATTTTAGTCTGGCGACAAAATGATGTTAAATCTATGCCACCAATACATGCAGACGACCAAACAATCATACTGCTGTCACCATGTTCGCCAAGAACATATGCATTAATAGACTGGGTCGATACGGATAACTGACGCGACAAAATCGTTCGCAGGCGGGCAGAATCTAACATAGTACCTGTGCCAATCACACGCGACGCGGGCAATTTCGATATTTCCCGTGCCAACATAACCATTACATCCAACGGATTTGTGACAATTATTAACTTTACATTCTTGGCATCAACATTTGCCATAACACGTGGAACAATGTCTGATATTACCGCCGCATTCGCATGTAATAAATCTGTGCGGGTTTGCCCAGGCTTCTGATTTGCGCCTGCGGAAATTATTACTATTTCGGACCCGCGAATGGCGCGATAAGTATTTACCGCCGTTATTTTTATATCATATGAAAATGCGGCGGCATGGCCTAAATCCTCGGCTGCGGCGCGGGCGCGAATGCCGTCGCGGTCAAACAAAACAATTTCATGTGCCAGACCGGTATTGGCAACCGCAGTTGCAACGGCCGAGCCAACAGAACCAATGCCTATGATTGATATTTTCATGTACTCTCTCCGTATAGTCAGATATATTGTACCATAAAAATGTAAATTTATGTACGATAAAAAACATGCGCCCGCAGGCGCATGGTGTAGATGAACATATAAGCCGGATTCTGTACTGCCAGCGGGCCAGTATATTTCAAATACCAACCCACGGTAGCGGACATGATTAATCTGCATATTGCATTACTGCAATATGTCAAGCCTTCTACCCGCCCCCAATGTGGGACCCATATAGGGGGCCTATTTGAAGTTGCTGCGCGCAGAGATTGCCCGTTTCACTCGAACTTAATCGTTTACGTCACTGTTGCTCTTATCGTCGGGTCGCCCCGCCCGGTATATTAGCCGGTACGCTGTCCCATGCAGTCCGGACTTTCCTCTGGCCATTTCTGGCCAGCCATGCCCCGTCCATCTGACAAGTACGGATTTTATCAGTTTTTTGCAGATTTTCAACTTTTCTTTTTGTTATTGAATATTTATGTGTTTTTCACTAAATTTATAAGTGATGAGGCGCGAAATAATCGATTTCTTGAATACAGACCTGCAATTTATTCGTGGGGTGGGGCCAGCATTGGCTGCAAGGCTGGAAGAAGTGCTGGGCGGTCGACGGGTGTTGGATTTTCTGCGCCATCGGCCGTCATATGTGCGAGCGCGCGACATTACAGATAATGTGTTAGACGCGTCACCAGGTGACACAATTACAATTCCTTTGCTGATTAAATCACATCGTGCGGGACGCACGTTTCGCGGAAGACGCAGCCCAACCCAAATTACATGCAATGATAAAATGGGCAATACCGTTATTATCCAGTTCTTTAATGCAAAGTATCTGGATTATTGGCTGAATAAAATGCCTGTGGGTGCATGGCGAATGGTGTCGGGAAAACTGGAAAAAACATCCAAACCAACGATAAATCATCCTGACTTTATCGAAGAATTGCAAAATGCTGCAAAAATCCCGTCCGCCCAGGCAATTTACCCTGCGGGCGAAGGGCTAACCCAGAAAGTGTTCGCAAACATTCGCGACCAAATATTTGCCGCACTGCCCGATAAACTGCGTGGAGAAAGTGATGAGCGCACGCTGGAATTCTTTGACGCACTGGAACATGTGCATTTTCCGAAAAACGATGCAGATTTGGCACCAAATGCGACCTATATGGCGAAATTGGCATACTGTGAACTATTGGCGCACCAGGCGGCAATTGTTATCAGTCGGCGCAACCGCACAGACGAACGCAACAAACGCACAGTACGGGCGCAAAAGTATGATTTGATGGGACGGTTTTGGGCCAGCCTGCCCTTTGAAATGACGGGGGCACAAAAACGCACCTGTGACGAAATCTTTGAGGATATGACCAAAAATGTGCCGATGATGCGTTTGGTTCAGGGGGATGTGGGCAGTGGCAAAACCATTGTCGCATTGGCTGCGGCCGTGCGCATGGCAGAAATGGGTGCGCAAACCGCAATTTTGGCACCAACAGATACACTGGCACAGCAACACTTCGCAAAATTAAAGCCTGTGTGCGAGCAGATTGGGATTGTATGTGATATTCTGACCGGGCGGGATAAGGGTGTCGCACGACGCGAAAAGTTAATATCACTGCGGTCGGGGCGAACGCGTGTTGTGGTGGGAACCCACGCGCTGTTTTCCGCGGATGTGGAATACAAAGATTTAGGACTGGTGATTATCGATGAACAGCACAGATTCGGTGTCGCGCAACGCGAAGCCTTGCGGAGCAAGGGGGTAAACCCTGATTTGTTGGCACTGTCTGCAACACCAATTCCAAGAACCCTGTCTATGACAATTTATGGCGATATGGATATATCAATTATTAATGAAAAACCGGCTGGTCGAAAACCAATTAAGACAACCAAGTTGTCCGTGGGACGGATTATGGATTTGCTGGAACGCATAGATACCCGGGTCAATGCAGGCGCCAAGGTATTCTGGGTTTGTCCGCTGGTCGAAGAATCTGAAAACGACAATGCAATGGGCGCCGCCGAAGAACGGCATAAAATGCTGGCCGAATACTTTCCAAAGGCGGGGCTGGTTCATGGCAAGATGGATAAAAAAGAACGCGATGCAGTAATGGCGGATTTTGCCGACAAAAACTCTGATATGCCGATATTGGTCGCAACGACTGTTATAGAGGTCGGAATTGATGTGCCCCAGGCATCTATTATTGTAATTGAAAATGCTGAAAGGTTCGGATTGGCGGCACTGCACCAGTTGCGGGGACGCGTTGGGCGCGGCAACACACAATCGTATTGCGTGTTGTTATTTGGCCGAAATATATCCGAAGATGGATTAAAGCGTTTAGATGTGCTGTGTGAAACAGATGACGGATTTGTTATCGCCGAACAAGACTTGATGATGCGTGGGGTTGGCGAATTGTTGGGAACACGACAAAGCGGATGGATGCGATACTATTTTGTAAACTATCGTGAACACAGGGATCTATTCAAGTTAGCCGCCAATGCCGCGCGTGATAATGATATAGATATATGGATACATGATTTAATGTTTTTATTTGATCGTGGGGTGGTGTTGGGTGCGTAAATTCATTATTTCTTTGCTGATGACGGTGTGCGTGATTCCTGTGTGGGGCGCATCGCTGATTAATGATACAGAAACAGAGCGCATGTTAACCAAACTGGTGTCGCCATTGGCGCGCGCAGCAAATATTTCAGACAATCGCATGAAAATTCATATTGTCAAAGATGATGACTTTAACGCATTTGTTATGGGGGGCGAGGATATCTATGTTTATACCGGATTGTTAAAACAAATAAAAAATCCGAACGCATTACAGGCGGTGATTGCGCACGAACTGGGACACACCCTGGGGGGGCATATGGCACAGATGTCCGAGCGTATGGCGGCGGAAATGAAACGCACTATGCTGATTCAGGCATTGGGCATTGGACTGATGGTGGCGGGCGGAAATCCATCGCTGGGTGCTGGGGTTTTGGCGGGATCGTCCGGGGTGGCACAACAGTCCATGTTGGCATTTACACGTGACGAAGAACGCATTGCGGATAATATGGGGGTGGATTTGATGGTGCGCGCCAATCAAGATCCAAATGGATTTGTCACGGTGTTTGAACAAATGCAAGAACAAACCGGGATTATAGAATCCAGAATCAACCCAAATCGTGTAAACCACCCGCTGACCACAGAAAGATTGAATAATGTACGAGAACAGATTGCACAAATAAACGCTAATAAAAAATGGGATAAAACAAATGCAACAGAATATGAACTGGTACGGGCAAAACTGGTTGGCTATCTGGATGCGGCGCCCCAGGTGCGTGAAAAATACCCCAGCACAGACAAATCAGATGCAGCAATCTATGCGCGCGCAATTGCGAATATGCGGGGCGGAAACCTGGATGGGGCACGTGTGGGAACCCAAACACTGATATCACGCAACCCGGAAAACCCTTATTTTTACGAATTGCTGGGGGATATCGAATATCAATTTGGACACTATGACGACAGTGTGCTGGCATATGAAAAATCATTGGATCTGGCAGGGAACGCGCCCCAGATTCAAACAGCCTTGGCGTTAGTGCTGAGCGAGCGCAAAAAAAGTGGTGACACAGCGCGGGCAATTGAATTGTGCAAACGTGCGATACTTACCGAACCCGCACCACTGACATACTGGGTGATGGCGCGCGCATATGGTGACGATGACCCAGGACGCAGCGCATGGGCAATGGCGGAATACAACAATATGATTGGCGAACATGACGAAGCCAAAAAGCTTGCAAAACGGGCACAAAAAAAACTACGAAAAACTGACGCTGAATATATCAAAGCCGGAGATATTATAAAATAACCCTTGTTGCGTTTATTTTTTTTCCTGACTTGATGTACATAGTTGAGCAAATTCTAGTACAGAGATGTTGGTTGCGCGTATAATTTTTGCAATCGTGCCACACGACGGCCAACGCGGTGTGCCATCTGGTGAAAACTGCTTGCTTTTGTTAAATGTGCTGGCATCCAAACCACCTAACCTTGCCAAACCCGAACAAGTTAACCCGTGGGTCTGTGCCAGTTTCTCGATCGCTTCCCATAATGTTTGATGTTCCAAATCGCCCCCCTTTTATTCGGTTGTTTCATAAACACCTTTCAAATTCAGGTTGAATTATTTCTTATATTGTCACCAAAATCAAGCAAAAAATAATTAAAAACCATACTATACAACCTATGATTGATTATGCTGCCACAAATACAGCAACAACACGCCAAATCCAAACATCAAAAACACCGCCCAAAATCAATGAAAACCACCTCAATTAAATACCATCCATAGCAAATACATAGCAAAAGCCTTGCGTATGATGCCAGCCGTGCGAGCAATATTATTGACTATCAATACAAATATAAATATCATTTACATATGAAAAATTTATTTTTTGTGTTTTCTATGTTTATAATACTATCACGTACTGTTTTTGCGGCCCCTGATTACAGGCTTATGATGCAAAGTTGTGATACAGAATACGAAAATGCCAGCAAACGCGCCAATACGACCATAGAAATTGTACAAGTAATAGATACACATACGGAATGCTATAAGGCAATTGTTTCAGAAATAATAACATCAAAATATAAACAAAACCATGAAAGCATGGGGAATAATTTTATTCAATATATAGACAGTGCTGCAGACGCAACATCATATATTCAGCGCCCAGATTCTTGTTATCCACAGTGCGGTTCAATCATTGGGATAAATGCGGCGACATCAAAATTTGATGCCATCAAACAATACCTGGAACAACTGATTCAGATAAATCAATAACCACTATAGTCTGCATTATTATATAGCCGCCATTCTGCATCACGTCGCCCATCCAAGATTCCTCCATTCCTAAATGCACGCCACGCATCTTCTAAATTTGGGTAAATATTGCTTTTATATTTATTGTCATTCAAATATTTTCTAACCGTTGATTGGTATAGCCCACGATTTCTATTTTGTGGTGCAGCCGACCCAGGTCCAATATTAAATACCAGCGAAACCAATGCGTCATATTGGCTTTGGGTCATATTTGATATGGCATCGGCAGAGATTTGTTCATTGATTGTGTTATAGGTTGCTTGCAGGTCTTGTTGCAACAGTTCTGTCGCCTGTTGTTCTGTGATTCCGTTTGTAAAATCTTCCCCTGGCTTTACCAAATGCCCATAACCAATTGTTGCGCCCACTGGCAATGGAACTCCTGCAGGTACAGGTTTGCCAGTGGCATCATCGTATATAACGTGTTTTCCATTAACCTTGACCGAACCTTCTAACGCTTTCAACCACCCAATACCTTTATCACTTATTTTCATATCATTTGCCTTTTGTTAAATAAAAACGCCCGCGGTGGCGGGCAATAAAAAAAGACGACCAAATGTCGTCCGATATACACGAATATTATACCATAAAATACGAATTTTTTCAATAAAAATACTTACACATTGAAATCATCCACATAATCAGCTATCGTTATTACATGCCAAAGATATTTACAATCGGTTTTAGTGGTAAAAGCCCCGACGCATTTCTGGAAGTGTTGGATGCGGCGCGCATTCGCTGCGTGTGGGACATTCGCCTGTGGCGGGCCAGCAAGTATGTTCCATATTACAGCGGCGAAAATCTGGCGACTGTCTTGGGCGACCGATATGAATATCACCCGGAATTTGCGCCTGAATTTGAAATGCTGACCGCGTTCAAGGATAAAAAGACAGCCTGGGCGGATGCCGAACCGATTTACAGACGCCTGATTGCGGGGCGCGCACCATTGGCAGGGCGCAATCCGGACGAACTGGACCGCATATGCCTGATGTGCACAGAAAAGACCGCACACCAATGCCACCGAAGACTGGCCGCTGAATACATCGCATCACAATTCCCAGACATAGAAGTTGTGCATTTATGAAAAACGATTTTTGCCCCCCGAAACACATATCTTGACTTTTGCTATATCATACCTTACAATGACTGTGTCAATATAGTGCAATTGCACTGACCCGCCGCAAAATCTCAAAAAAAATATAATCACGCAATAATTTGTTGCGAAACAGCCAGTAAATTCATACGAATTTCTGGGGTGTTTTAGCAATTAAAAACATAGGAATAAAAAAATGACAACTGAACAAATCCAGGAAACCATCACCGAAACGTTTCCTGAAATAGAAATAAAAAGTATAAAAAAAATAGGTTCGGGACGAAATGTCACCGCCGTATTGGTTAATGACAGCGTTGTATTCAGAATACCTGAAAAAGAAGACGCGTCATTTAACAATCCTGACAAAGAAATCAAAGTATTAAACTTTCTAAAAGGAAAGTTGAGCTTTGAAGTTCCAGAAATTTTATATCACAAAAAGGACAAGTCAGGTCGAAACATCATTGGCGAAACATTGGTACACGGCACGACATACACCCAGGAAATGCACGATTCTTTTGACGAAGAAACAAAATCCGATATATTACGTCAAATCGGTAAAATCGCACGCGAATTACATAATCTGGGGAATGATTACAGTTGGTTGCAAGATGCGCCATTACATTACACAGAGAGCTTAGAAGTGTTTGACGAATACTTTCCTGACACAGTAAAAAAACAATTCACAGATGAGCAGATTCAGCACATCAACGCCGTGCGCGACAGATATAAATACTTATCTGAACAATATCCTGTAAAACCAGTTTTGACACACTGTGATTTGCATTTTGGCAACATGATGTTCGATACAAACACAAAAAAAATCGTGGGGCTTATTGACTTTGGCGAAGCGGGATATGCCGAACCATCACGCGACATGCACTATTACTATGGCAATGGTGCAAAAGAATTGCTGGCAGGATATGGCGACACTGGAGATGTATATTTCCCAGAAAGACAGCGTTTTCAATCTGTAGTAAACCTGTTATGTGATATCAAAGAAGATTTAGAAATGGGAAAATCACCCGACAGAAATGTAAATAAAGTATTACAGATCGTGATGTAAAACACACCACTCTTGATTTTTGTGGGAAATGGTGTAGAATATGTGTGTGCAAGTAATTGCACAAGGCATTATAAGCGTGAACGGGCTTGATCTCCCTTACACAGCGAAGCTTTTAATGTCCCGACCCTTGGTCGGGATGCCGTTGTTATACAACAGGGCTTGTCCCAAAAGCAACGGAGTTTCTGTGTAAACTGACTAACTCCCGACCACTCTTGTTTGAGTGGTCTTTTGTTTGGGGTTGTATGTTTGTCAGACAATGGACTTTTGTTATTGGCATTGCGTTCGTCATTGGGGTTGGCGTTGGCGCGATGGGCCCCATTCACTACGTAAGGTTCAAACGGCGCATACGCTTGTTTTCACCAACTGGCGTTCCGAACCCTTTTTGGGTTCTCGTCCGGCGCCCCTTGCAAAAATTAAACGACCGGCAAGCGGTCGTTGAATTTTTGGTGGGGACACAGGGACTCGAACCCTGGACCCAATGATTAAAAGTCATTTGCTCTACCAACTGAGCTATGTCCCCAAAACCGGACCTGGAAAGGGAGAACACAAGATTCTGTTTCCAAGGTACGCGGGCAATTTTGACACATAAAAAAACAAAATGCAAGTAAAAAACACTTATTTTTTATTTTCTGTTATTATTGCATCGGATAAATGTTGGACCAGGTTGATTGCCGAAACGCTGTCAGAATCCAACCAATCCAGTACATGATTCATCACAGATTCTGTATATTTTGCAGATTGATGGCGATTTTTACGGAATTTATTTTCATTTATCAAATGCGTCATATCTCGAACCAATCCTGACAATATCTGGGTTTGCTGGGAATCCAAGACTTGGTCACGAATATTGCGATATAGCAATGTGTCCAAGTCACCATGGTATTCGTGCAGTTTTTCCAATATCTGCGGAGTTATATTTAGCCGACGAGATATTTCTGGTGCACGCCAAATCAACATGCGATTCAAGTTTTCTGTGGTCAATTTGTTGCGCACCCCCATAGACTGGCGTAACAACAGAATAATATTCAACATCATAACATTTAACTTGTCCGTCATGCTGGCGACCATACTGCGCTTCATTTGGTTTGCAACACGAGAATTTGTGTAATCGTACAGCAAAAATACCAGCGGTATCGATAATAATGATGCCGATACATTTATCACTAAATCACGAATGTTGTCGTTGGGCGCATTATCAATGGCCCCTGTGTACAGAATTATCCCGCCAGCAATCGATAGCAAATATGGCAGTGACTTTAAAAATATTGTACGGATATTTATTTTCATACCCGCATATTACAATTTTTTTGCGCAAAATTGTACAGGAAGTTAAACCTGGGGCCTAATCTGACAACGGCCACGCAAGAATAAAAACGCCCACAGGCACAGCACCAGCATCATGCTGCCCAAGACGACTATGCTGAAACGCCAACTGCCAAAAGTTGCGCCCAGCCCGACAATACCGCAAACAATCATATATATTACATAGTTTATGGTCGTATAAAAAGATAATACAACCGAACGATGACGCGATGGTACCATGTGCTGAAACTGAGAGTATAATAACGTATACAGCCCATAAAATAACATGTATGCAATCCCCATCAGCCACAGCATACCAACATTATACGCAACGCCAAAACCAATGAACAGCAACCCAACCACACCAATAAGCGAATATATCAGGTTTTCTGATATGTTTGTGAACTTGTACGCAAATCGCTGGCCAACAATCGCACACCCCAACAGGAACAGGGGGACTATGCCGACATATTCCGTTGGGATGCCAATCTGCAATCCGATTGGGCTTAGAAAATCGTCCAGGTATGGGATATTTGCCGCCAACAAGGTCAGCAACATTATCGACAATAGACATGGGGTTTTAAGGCACACCTTGACACCTGTGCGCATAAGTTTACGCATAGGTACAGATTTCATTTGTTGCGAGGCAGGATTTTTATGATACGGAACCATCAACAAACAAACCACAGAAATCAAAATCGCCGCAACCGATGCCCAGGTCACCCATTCGTACCCCATAAACATCAACAACGAACCAAATGCAGACAATGCTGTACCGATGGACTCGTATGTAGCCTTGCGCCCAAGAATGCGTGAATACTCGCGTTTTTTGCCGTATTCTGATACAGAATCATATACCAGACCCTCGAACGCAACACTGCGAAAACCAGACTGAACACCCCACAAAAACATCCCGACAACAAAGCCCGCATATGTCGGCATAACCAGCCACAGTAAAATCGCAATCGCCTTTAAAATTTGACCAATAATCATTGACCAGCGTTGCCCAACGCGATTTGTTATGTATGTGATTGGCCCCTGCCCCAGGATGGTACCCAGTGCCGAAATAATGAACATAGTGGATAATTGCAGATCAGACAAACCGTTTTCCAGCATAAAAATCGAGTAAACAGGTGTCAGCAATAAAAACTTGTTAAAAAACGCAAATCCATACAGAGAAATCAGCAATCTTTTCATAATCCTTTCCTTTGGAGGAAATTATAAGCAAAATCTTATAAAAAAGTACAGTAAATATTGAAATTCCC
>JAWPOG010000037.1:0-15352 GCA_033345155.1 Alphaproteobacteria bacterium
AGTAAACAGGTGTCAGCAATAAAAACTTGTTAAAAAACGCAAATCCATACAGAGAAATCAGCAATCTTTTCATAATCCTTTCCTTTGGAGGAAATTATAAGCAAAATCTTATAAAAAAGTACAGTAAATATTGAAATTCCCCGCAATTTGCACTATAATAAATGGGATAGATAAAGGTTTGCGATTATGGCCAACATGAAAGATTTTTTAATTACATATTACAATCGGCTGATTTTTCGTGAAATGTCGCACGAGCAATTTGTACAGTTTTGCGGTTATATCAAGGATAAAAAGGCAACAGATAATCAAAAAATATGGGCAGAAGAACTGTTGGTCAAGGACCCGGAAACCGGTGAATTTGCAGTTCGACCCAACACAGATATTTATATCCCCAAGGAAATGCCACAGCCAGATGATCCAACCGATGAATTTTATCTGGGGGCAGACAATGATAAGGAATGGAAAAAGTTATTTAGGGCCTTTCAAACAGCATTCCAGACAATGGATGGGGCCAAAAAAGATTTTAAATATAACGATAAAGCAACCAAATTTTTAGAAACGTATTTTGGTTCACATACCAGTGGCACAACACCAGTTCAACACCTGTTTCAATATACCAAGGCGACCAGTACAGCAAAGGCAAAAATTGGGCCGGCGCCGGCGGGGTCAACGGCGGTAACACTGCATGGTTTTTTAAGTAAATATAAAAACCGTCTGGAATTACAACTGAAAAATTGGGAATTGCTGACAGAAGATTTTTCGTATGACGATCTGTTAAATGGCATCGACAGCGAAAAGTATAACAAAAATCCAAAATTTAGAAAACGAATGGAAAGTGTTGCCCAAGTGATCGATGGGTACATTGCAGGCGACATCACAATGCAACAGCGTTTGGGCATTCTGAACCCCAGCGAAATCCCAGATTGTAGCGATGTTTCCAAATGGTTCGATGACAGCAATATTTCACCCTTTCGTTTGCAGCAGTTTAAAAATGAATATGCAACATTGCTGAACACGCTGCGCAAAGAATCAAAAGTTCGTGAAGTTTTTGAACAATATGACGAAGGAAAAATATCGGGCCCATTGAATAAGGCGTTGAAAAATCAGTCTTATGACGACCCAAAAAGCGATGATTATGTCCAGCCAAAGCGCGAAGACACGCTGACCATACCGGAACGCTTATCTGAATGGTGGGGTGATACGTATTCCGATTGCTTGGAAAAATACGTCAAACTAAAGGGCGACGAACTATTTTTTTCTTCAGAAGCCAAGGCGATATGTAAACACCTGCGCAAAGATTTGAAAAAAACGGACGGGCTGGACGGCGTATTGAAAAACGTTGGCGGTGCCAAAGACAAACTGCAATCCGCACGGGAATTCAAGGCAAAAAAACACCTGGAATGGTTTGAAAAGACGCTGAACGCATTGAAAAACGACCCAAAATTATCCAAGGTGTGGGCTGGCGCACTGAAAAACGGAACGCACATGCAGGCACTGGTCAAGGAAATGATTATTCGGGCCGTCAAGGAAGACAAAAAAGATGAATGTAAGACGGCATTGGAACTGATTTCTGTATTGCATTATGATTATACCACCAGCAAGATTATGGAAACGCTGGGCAAGGAAAATTTGACAATCTTTTCTGATGGGAAATTGTCATGGAACAAGAACGAAGGGATGAAACTGGTTACCACAGCACTGGATAAAAGTATCAAAACTGCGTTCATGGGTATTGGATACGGCATTACAATGGTTGGTAATGCAATTAAGATGTCGAACCGAAAGATAAAAAATTATTCAGGCGATAAAAACTTTAAGAAAGAACATGACGCTTATTTAGACCAACAGGCCAACGACAAACAGGCCTTGGTTGATTTATTAGCGAACGAAAGAACGCAACGAACAACAACACAGGCAACGGTCGATGGTATTCGGGCGGGCCGAGCCTATAATGTGGCCAAAACAGATATAGACAACACTATTTCAACAACGGAGGCCATAATTGCAACAGATGTTCAGGCACTGGAACAAGCACTGATACAAACGGCGAACAGCGTTAATGGGGGTGGTCCATGGACCCCAATCGCAAATGCCGCAGAATACGATGCCATTGAGACATTTATTAAATCAGTTGGCACTAGCACATTGGCAACCAAACCAACCTTGACTGGCACTGGCGCGACACTGCAAACACATCTGGACAATATCGAAACACAACATTCCGCATTGACTACACAACGGCAGAAGTTGGATGATTTGGTTAATGGGACAGAACTGTTGATACAATTGGACGAACAAATTACACGTCATCAGGACGAAGTATCAAACTGGGATGCAAATCACATGGATGCTATGGAAGAACTGGCGTTGTATTGGAACAGGCTGGAAACAGGACGCAATACCAAAACAGGTCCAATGTACAATTGGGTTCGGAATCTGAATAAGAACAATGCACAGAAAAGATTTAGCGGTCAGGTAAGCGGATTAATCTCGGCATACAATCAATCGCATTCTATTGCGGCTTAAGATACTGGCCGTTATACACTAAACCTGTTGACAATTGTATACCTTGCGTAATAATACCAGAAAAGGATTTTGCATGAGCACACTTTATATTCCGTATGCCTTGGGTAATTTGAGAAGGTTCAGTTTTAAAGAAATTACAAAAAAAGAATACGATATTTTTTTGGGGGCATTAGCTGAGCAAGATCGTATTTATAAAGCCAAACAACAAGAACAGGATAGGGAAAAAGCAATAATAACAGAAAAACGCAAAAAATTTCGTGATTCTATTCCCACACTTAAACAGTCATATATAAACGCTCAAAAAGATCTTGATAATTTTCGTTCTTTGCATAGAGACGTGTTTAGCGAATACGATCGTCTTACAGATGATGATTATAACAAGTTATCTTGGCTTTTTGGTTTTTCTTCACGAGAACGCGAGTTAAATGAACATAAATCGCGGTATAAACATATTCACGATCAGTTGAAAGCATTGGCAAAACGCGCACATTCATTATCTCGGTATTCTGAAGACAACATGGCCGCAACAAGTTCTTCTACGGAGAACTCTTATGATGAACTTTATTCAAAGGCATGCGAAAATATTGCGAAAAAGTGGGATACTGGACTACAAACGCAACAACAGCTGCTGTATCCTACACGAGGTTATTATTTGTTAATAGAAAACTTACAAATTAATACTTCAGGAGTACTTGTTGAAATAATCGGTAACGGTATTCAACTTTTTCCATCAAGACGACATCAACAAATAAGACAATCTTTATTAAACCAAAATGTACAAATCATACGCTAATACTTGATTTTTTTGTTAATTTATGTTATAATGCGGGCATGCGTCATCGGGAACGATGGCGTTTGTTTTTTGTTCCCCTGCCCCATAATGGCGGGGGATTTTTTATTTCATGAAATAACAAAAAGGATTATAAATATGACACGTGTTCTTCAAATCAGACGCGGAACAACCGCAGATAATGATAACTTTACGGGCATGCCCGGCGAAATCACAATGGATACAGACAATAAAACACTGCGTGTCCATGACGGTGAAACACTGGGCGGATTTGCGCTGATGCGCGCAGATAACGCGGCAAACAGTTCCGGAAAATTTGATATAACAACAGTATCAGATGAATTTTGGGCCGATGTAATCGCGCAACATTCGCCCGTTCTGCATTCTGTATATGTGTCCGAACAAATTCCGATGAACAGTAAAGTCGCTTATTCAAATTGCATTGTGGGCGACATACCTGTACCACAGTTTGTTCGGGCGGCATTGGTCTGCAAAATTGACCAGGCAGGATTTCACGCAGGTGATGAGGTATGGAATTTTGGCATCGGGGAATATGCAAACCCTTGTCCTAACTGCTTTTTGGATAACAATGGGGTAAATGTTCGCCTGATGGTTGGTACACAGGCTTATTGGACAGCGCATCACGAGACAGGTGTTCGTACGGAGCTGACAGATGAAAATTGGAGTATTTTATTCCGAGTTTATTATTGAAATGTATCAAAAACATTGCTATGCTGACCGCCTAGGAATAAAAAAGGACTTCATATGTATATACTTGCATTAAATTGTGGATCATCATCCCTGAAATATCAGGTTTTTGACGCGAATTCCAAAACGGCCGTTGTTGGCGGCAATGTTGAAAAGATCGGTTTGCCAGATTCTTTTGTGACCCAAAAATACCCAGACGGTACAAAACAAAAGAAAGAAACCTCTATGAAAAATCACGACGAAGCGTTAAATGTCGTATTGTTTATGCTACGCGAAGCGTCAATTGACTTGAATGAAATTGGCGGAGTTGGCCATCGTGTTGTTATGGGGGGCGATAAATTTGCATCTTCTGTTGAAATTACAGACGAAGTTATTAAAACGATTGATAAACTGTCGCCATTGGCACCACTGCACAATCCGCCTGCATTGCGTGGTATTATGACTGCAAAACAGTTGTTGCCAAATGCAAAACAGGTTGCGGTATTTGACACCGCGTTCCACCAGACCATGCCAGATTACTCGTATCGTTATGCCGTGCCACGTGCGTGGTACACAGAATTAGGTGTACGCAAATACGGGTTTCATGGCACCAGCCACCTGTATGTATCAAAACGTGCAGCGGAAATGCTGGGCAAACCTGCCGACCAGTGCAATTTAATTACAATGCATATTGGCTCTGGGGCATCAGCAACAGCAATTCGCAATGGCGTATCGGTTGATACTTCGTTGGGGATGACACCATTGGCGGGATTGACCATGGGTACACGTCCAGGCGATTTGGATCCGGGCGTTGTTCTGTATGTAATGGAACAATTAAAGTTAAACCCAGCACAGATGCAGACTCATTTAAGCAAGGATTCCGGTCTGAAGGGCTTGACAGAATGTTTTGTCGATCGTCGTGATGTAGAAGAAAACAAAGCAACAAATGATTCTTGTCGCCTGGCTATTGATATGGAAGTGCATAATGTGAAAAGGTACATCGGCGCGTTTATGGCGGAACTGGGCCGAGTTGACGCAATCGTATTTACAGCAGGGGTCGGCGAAAACGACGAATATCTGCGCGAAAGATTCTGTTCGGGTATGGAAAACCTGGGGATTAAATTAGATGTGAAAAAGAACGCAGAAACCCTGGCACGCAAAGGTGCAGGCGAAACAGTTATCAGCACCCCAGACAGCCCTGTTAAACTGTTTATGATTCCAACGAACGAAGAATTGGTAATTGTCGAAGATACCCTGGCAATTATGAATCATAAATATAACCCAAACCATTTGTTGATGGATTACAGTTTTGCGCAAAAACAAAAATCCTGATTCAAAGGGAATACTTTAACAAAAAAATCCCGCATTTGCGGGATTTTTATTTTTCTGTTGCCCGTATAAAATCTTCTTCGTCCCAGATGGCGATCCCTAATTCTTGGGCGCGGGTCAGTTTGCTGCCCGCGTCTGCACCCGCCAGAACTATGTCCGTTTTTGCCGATACACTGCCCGATACGCGCGCGCCCATACGTTCCAAAATATCTTTGGCTTCATCACGAGTATAATTTGCCAATGCGCCAGTCAGAACAACCCGTTTGCCCGTCAATGGGCCATCGGTTGCCGACGCAACCATATCTGCATCGCGCACAGTGACCTGTTCCAGCAATTTATCCAATGCATCCGTATTATGCGAGTCCGAGAAAAACGACACAATCTCGTCCGCCATAACATCGCCAATCCCGTCTATATTTTTCAGTTTCCATGCCGGTGCGCCACGTATTGCCGATAACGACCCAAACGCACGCGCCAGAATTTTTGCCGTCACCTCGCCCACTTCGGGAATGCCGATAGCAAACAGGAATTTATGCAGTTCTATGTCGCGCGCCCCTTCGATGGACTTGTTCAAGTTCGCCACAGATTTATCCCCAAAACCGTCCAATCTTCTTATCTCGTCACCATGATTGTGAATCAGTGTGAATATGTCAGCCGGTGTTTTTATCCAACCACGACCGACAAAATGTTCCAACTGTTTTGCCCCCAATCCGTCAATATCAAATCGTTTGCGCCCCACAAAATGTTCCAGTTCACCAATCAACTGCGCAGGGCACCCCAATGTATTTACACAACGACGCGCAACCATTCCTGATTCTTGGACCACATTGCCACCACACACAGGGCATGTGTCAGGAAAATGAAAATCGGATGCGCCTGGTGCGGGGTCGGCCACTTCGACAATCTGGGGTATAACATCACCCGCGCGTTGAACAACAACCTTGTCCCCGATATGCACCCCCAGTCGTGTGATTTCATCTGCGTTATGCAATGTCGCACGCGAAACAACCACGCCACCGATATTAATCGGTTCTAATTCCGCCACAGGTGTTAAAACCCCAGTTCGTCCGACCTGGATTGTGATATCCCGCAGGGTCGTAATTGCGCGGGCTGCGGGGAATTTATATGCAACCTCCCACCGGGGGCTGTTTGCGCGACTGCCCATTCGTTCTTGGGTTGCGATATCGTTTACCTTTAACACCAGGCCGTCTATATCAAACGGGATTTCTGGTCTGATAAGCATAATACGATTATAAACATTCTGGATTTCGTCCAGATTATCTGCACGATTTACCCATTGTCGTGTGGTCTTGAACCCCCAAGATTCCAGACGGTCAAAATATTCCGACTGGGTTGCAAAATCACGATTAGAAATTTCCCCGTATGTGTATGCGAATGCGCTGAGTTTTCGTGTCGCAGTTATTGCGGGGTTCAGTTGTCTTAGCGAGCCCGCAGCCGCATTTCGTGGATTGGCAAATTTCTTGCCCGATTCAGCATTCAGCGCAATAAAATCTGCCCGCTTCATATAGACTTCACCACGAACTTCGATAACATCCGGGAACGAGCCTGACAATTTGTGCGGAATGTCTGAAATGGTTTTCAGGTTTTCGGTTATGTCTTCGCCTTGAACCCCGCTGCCACGAGTTAAACCGCGCACCAGCACACCATTTTCGTATCGTGCCGAATAAGAAACACCGTCAACCTTTAATTCTATGAAAATGTCCTTGTTTGACAGTTTGTTGAACCAGTCGCCCACCTCGCCCATGTTGAACACATCTGATATTGACAGCATGGGAACACTGTGTCGATGTGACTTGAACCTGTCAGAAACGGCCGCACCAACATGCGCAGATGCGCCATTGGCCGCCAGGGACGGATATATTTTTTCAATTTCCAGAGCACGTCTTTTAACCGCATCGTATGTCGCATCGTCAACAATGGGCGCATCGTTTTGGTGATATGCTATATCCCATTGGGCCAATTTGTTTAACAGTTCTGCGTGTTCAGATAAAATAAATAAATCGGGTATGTTTTTCATACCCGAATTATAGAAAATTAACCGTACTAACTCAACGGAAAAAGAATCCAATTACAACCCAAATTTATAGACCGCGCCAAAATAGAATTCTGTGGCATCGATGTCTGTGACCGCGAATTCTTCGCCATTAAATTTGTGCGCAAGCCGGCCATAGTATTGATACTTGACCCCCAAATTTAAATCCACCCGGCTGTTTAATGCAAAGTTTACCCCCAGCATTGCGCTGTACGATAAATCAAATGCGTAATCCGATGTATTTGGATTGCTGACACTGCCCCAAATACTGGTAAAACCGATGCCTAATCCTGCATACGGGGCAATCGCTTTGTCAAATTCGTAAAACAAATAGGTGTTCAGCATATTTGCCCATATATCAAAATCATACGAAATAGCATGTTTTGTTTGGCTTATCCCTGTGTACATTGTTTCGAATTCAATTTTTACATGGTCGCTGAGCCGATTACCAACAACCCCGCCAAACCCCCAGTTATCTTTGCTGACATTTGTGTCGTTGCCGCCATGCACATCGTATTCAAACGCAAGACTTTCGTTTTTATGCAACCGAAAACCGACATAGGTATCACGTCTGATATTCGTTTCTGTCACCGTATCTGAATCGTAGTCATAGTCATATTCATCCCAATAGTCATTCGCAAATGCTGGGGTCGCCATAATCATCGCTAAGATAAATGCTAATTTTTTCATATTTTATATCCCTTGTTATGTGTTATGATTATAAATATAATCTTTTGCAAAACGCAAGTTGTTTGTGCTAAGATTCCTGTATATGGGGGGGGAAAAAACGGTGCAAAAACGCACAAATAAAAATCTTGAAAACGACGCACCCAAACCGTCACTAAGACGGCGTCTATTGGTATGGTGTCTGAATTTATTTTTGCTGAGCGGCATCGCAATTATAGGCTATGTTTCTGTTATTTATTTAAGCATGCCTTCGCTGGATGCAATTTTGAACGAGACGCGTGATGCGACCGTAATATTCTTGGATAAAAACGGAAACGAAATACGCAGCGCTAATCGAATAATGGGAACACCCGTATCTGTTGAAACTTTGCCCCCGCATGTGTGGCAGGCAATTGTCGCCATCGAAGACAAACGATTTTTTCAGCATGGCCCAATCGATATGCGTGGCGTAACACGTGCTGCGATTGGAAATTTAGTGTCTGGACGCATGACATCGGGGGGGTCAACCATTACACAACAGACCGCTAAAAATATATTTTTGTCGCGTGAAAAAAAGATTTCTCGCAAAGTCCAAGAACTGATTTTATCATATTGGTTGGAAAATCGTTTTGATAAAAATCAGATTCTTGATTTGTATATGAACCGGGTGTCGTTGGTTGGTGGGCTGCGCGGTATTGATGCAGCGGCGCGCACTATGTTTAATGTGCCTGCGGAAAAGTTATCAATTGGTCAGGCGGCGCAAATTGCTGCTATGTTAAAAGCGCCAACAACATACAGCCCTTTGCGAAATCCAGATAAAAATATCGCGCGCGCACGAACTGTTTTGACACAGATGGTGCAACAGGGATATATAACCATTAATCAGGCGCGACTGGCTGCGCAGTCGTTGCAACCAGCCACAGGGCCAATAAATACAAATCTGTATCGATATTGGACGGACTATGTGATGGATGAATTGAAATCTACAATCGGCTCTTTTGAATCGGATATGTATGTACATACCACATTGGATATGCAATTACAGGACCATGTTGCCACAACTTTATCTGACAGTGTTGCCCCATACCAAGGGGCGGTGATTGCACTGGAATCAGAAGGGGCAATACGCGCCATGTCTGGTGGCACAGATTATCAGGCCAGTCAGTTTAATCGCGTCACAGCCGACCGACAACCGGGCAGTGCTTTTAAGCCTGTGGTGTATCTGGTGGCGTTGGAAAATGGTATGTTGCCCGACAGCGGCGTAAATGATTCACCATTTGCAATTGGCGATTATAACCCGAAAAACTATAACGAAAAATATTATGGCGATATTACATTGGCGACCGCTTTTGCGAAAAGTGTAAATTCAGTGCCATTGAAACTGACAGAACAATACGGCATAGATTCTGTACTGTCTATGGCGGGCAGATTGGGTGTCGGCACCAAGTTGCGTCGTGAATACTCAACAGTTTTGGGCGCATCGGAAATGAGCCTGTTGGATTTAACCAATATTTATGCCGTAATCTGGAACGACGGGCAATCTGTGCGCCCCTATTCTATTACAAAAATAACAGATATGTCGGGAAATATAATTTATGAACGCAATCCGTCGGATTCGATTGCTATATTACAGCCAGCAACCATAGAATCTATGACCAAGATGTTGGCCGATGTGGTTGCGTCCGGCGGAACAGGCGGTCGTGCATATACAGATGGTGTGTTGGGCGGAAAAACAGGCACCAGTAATGAAAATCGTGATGCCTGGTTTGTTGGCGCAACACATGATTTGGTAATCGGTGTATGGATGGGGAATGATGATTTTACACCGATGAGCGCAGAAATCACAGGTGGCACAATCCCTGCCGAAATCTTCCGAGAAATAGTATCAGGCATTAAGTAAAACCACTTGATAAAGTGGTGTTTTTTGTAGTAAAATATACAAGCGGTATTAAATAAAAGGATTTTTTCAATGATGATGCTGTTGTTTATGTAATGTTCCCTGATTTTTGTAATGGGGGGGGCAAAATGTTAATTTTTTTACAAAAAAAAGGATAACTTATGTTACGCAGAATCATTGGAAAATCAAAACATTCCAATAACGAATTAAAGTCACAAAACACGGCTTTGCCGCATTCTTTGTGGAAATTTTATTTCAAATATACGGTGCCGGGTTCCTGGTGGCCATTGTCGCTGTATGCATTTTTCTTTTTGGTCACAATATCAAATCAGGTTCTGTTTCCATATTGCGAACGTTGGTTTATTGCGTTGTTTGAACAACCTGTGCCGGCGGGCATGAACTTTGTACAATACGCGTTACCAACAATATTACTGATTGTTGGGTTGAACATGATGATTTCAATTGCGGCAATTTTGCGTGGCATGTTCCACGCGCGCTGGGCGCCGCAAATTCGCAATCGCACGTCGGTCGTTTTGAATGATTATGTACATTCCCAGTCTATGTCGTTCTGGACTGGTCGCATGGCGGGCCAGGTCAACAGTCAAATCAACTATGTCGCTGACGGATTCTGGGTTGTCGAAGAATTCTGGCGCATTATCGGATTGCTGTTGACAATGGCGGTAAATGTGGGCTTGATTTTCCAGATAAACAGCTATGTTGCGATAATCTTTGCGGTTGTTTTCGCGTTTCGCGCCGCGTACAGTTGGGCATTGATTAAACCGATGAACCGCGCGTCCAAAGATGCCAGCAGCATTTCCAGTAAATTATCCGGCAAAATCGTGGACAGTATTGCGAACTTTTCGGTTGTAAAACTGTTCGCGGGCGCATCGCGTGAACGCGAACACCTGGAACCGACGCGCAACAAACACATTGCCGCCCGTGTTAAATCATTTTTTGTCCAGCGTTTGTTCTGGGGTGTACCTTCGTTGGTCTGGGACATCAGTTATGGGGCAACATTGTTGTTCTGTGCGTATTTGTTCATGCACGGGCAAATAACGGTTTCTGAAATCGTGTTCACGGTGTCTATATATTTCAGCACCATGGGCACAATTGGGGCAATCGTGAATCAGATTCCAACAATTACCGAACGTTTGGGGGCGGCGACCAAGGCATATTCGGAATTGGTTGTGCCCGTGGATGTTATGGATGCCCCAAATGCGCCGGCGTTACAGGTATCTTGTGGTGAAATAGAATTTCGCAATGTGTCATTTAAATATAAACGCAAATGGGTATTGCGGAACTTTAGCTTGAAAATCAAGTGTGGTGAACGCGTCGGCTTGGTTGGGCCGTCTGGTGCGGGCAAGACCACATTAGTGAATCTGTTAATGCGTTTCTATGACCCAACGCATGGTGAAATCTTGATTGACGGGCAAAATATCAAAAATGTCACCCAGGATTCCCTGCGCGAATCAATCGCATTCATCCCCCAGGAACCCACAATGTTTAACCGCACCCTGCGTGAAAACATTGCGTATGGCAAGCCAGGCGCAACCGACCGCGAAATTCGCGTGGCATCCAGACGCGCTATGGCGCATGAATTTATCATGGGCACGGATAAAAAATATGATTCCATGGTTGGCGACCGCGGTATAAAATTATCGGGTGGCCAACGTCAGCGTGTCGCAATCGCACGCGCATTTCTAAAAGATGCGCCAATTCTGGTTCTGGACGAGGCAACATCCGCCCTGGATTCTGAAACCGAGGTTTGTATCCAGCAATCGTTTGATGAATTGGCGGACGGTCGCACGACATTGGCGATTGCGCACCGTCTGTCTACATTGCGCAATATGGACCGCATAGTCGTTCTAAAAGATGGTCATGTGATAGAGCAAGGTGCCCATTCCGCGCTACTTCGTCGTGGTGGCGAATACTCGCGCCTGTGGAAAATGCAATCTGGTGGCTTTATCCAGGAATGAAATACTGTGGTATAATAATACCGTATGAATTTTTCTTGACATTTCTGCGGGATTGGCGCATAATAGCCCTGCTTTAATTTACAAAACTAAGGATAAAATAAAAATGGCAGCGACAAAATCGTTAAAAAAGTGCGAATTAGAAGCCAAATGGTATCTGATTGACGCAACTGATTGCACATTGGGTCGTTTGGCGGCATATACCGCGAACATCCTGCGTGGCAAGCACAAGCCAACATGGACACCAAACATGGATTGTGGTGACCATGTTATCATTATCAACGCAGACAAGGTTGCTTTGTCTGGTCACAAGGCTGATAAAGATCGTTTCTTCTGGCATTCCTTGTGGACAGGTGGTTTAAAATCACGCACATTGGGTCAGATGCGCAGTGAAAAACCAGAAAAATTGGTTTTTAATGCTGTAAAACGCATGATGGGTCGTCGTACAGCGGTTGCCCTGGCTAACCAGCGTTTGACTAAACTGCATGTCTATGCAGGCGCAGAACATAAACACACAGCCCAGAAACCAGAAGTTATTGATTTCGCAGGCTTGAATCGTAAAAACAAAAGGGGCGAATAATGGCAGAAGCAAAAAAGACAGCGACCAAGACAGTTAAAAAGACTGCGACTGTTAAAAAAACTGCTGCTAAAAAAGCACCAGTTGTTGCACCAAAATTGAATGACGCAACATATGCAACAGGTAAACGCAAAGATTCCGTTGCACGCGTATATTTGATGCCAGGTAAAGGCAATATCATCGTTAATGGCAAACCTGCGGCTGAATATTTCCGTCGTGCAGTGTTGCAAATGATTATCGCCCAGCCATTCGGCGTAACAAAACGCGAAACATCATACGACATCGTTGCGATGGTCGAAGGTGGCGGTTTGTCCGGTCAAGCGGGTGCGGTTAAGCATGGTATTTCCAAGGCATTGGAAAAACAAGAACCAGAATTGCGCGCTGTGTTGAAGTCTGCTGGCTTCTTGACACGCGACAGCCGTGTTGTTGAACGTAAACACTACGGTTTCCGCAAGGCACGTCGTTCTACTCAGTTCAGCAAACGTTAATGTTTGTTTGTGGAATTGTCCCACCCGCCATTTGGCGGGTGTTTTTGTTTGATGGTTCTTGACTTTTTTGGGTTTTGTTCTATAATCAAAGGGTACGGGGCACAGTTCTGATGCCCGAATCTCCACAAAAGGAATATTTATGCATATAAATGAATTAAAGGCGAAATCGCCACAACAACTGCTGAAAATGGCAGAAGATATGGGAATTGAAAATCCGTCACAATTAAATGTACAGCAACTGCGTTTCGCAGTTATGCGTGTGTATGCCGCAGATAAAAAGGTGACACTGATTGGGGATGGTGTTCTGGAACGCATGCAGGATGGTTTTGGATTTTTGCGCGCGCCGGAATCCAATTACCTGGCGGGACCGGATGACCTGTATGTGTCGCCAAACCTGATTAAAAAATACGGATTAAAAACAGGGGACTATGTCGAAGGGCAAATTCAGGCACCCGCTGCAGAAACCGAACGTTATTTCGCATTGGAAACTATTGAACGCGTCAATGGTGACAATCCTGAAAAGCTGAAACATCGTGTATCGTTTGACGATATGACGCCACTGTATCCAGATGAACAGTTGAAAATGGAGGTTGCCGACGACAAAGACAAAGGTCGTAATTTGTCGGCACGTGTTATCGACTTGATTTCTCCAACCGGTAAAGGTCAACGTTCGCTGATTGTCGCGCCACCACGCACAGGTAAAACAGTTATGCTGCAAAATATCGCGCATTCAATTGCGACGAATTATCCAGATGTGAAATTAATTGTATTGCTGATTGACGAACGCCCAGAAGAAGTGACAGATATGCAACGCAGTGTCAAGGGCGAGGTTATTTCATCGACTTTTGATGAGCCAGCCGCACGTCATATTCAGGTTGCTGAAATGGTTATAGAAAAAGCAAAACGTTTGGTCGAGGCAGGTCAGGATGTCGTTATTCTGTTGGATTCTATCACCCGTTTGGGACGCGCATATAATACATGCGTTCCATCCAGTGGCAAGGTTTTAACTGGCGGTGTCGATGCATATGCTTTGCAGCGACCGAAACGCTTCTTTGGCGCGGCACGTAATATCGAAGGTGGCGGTTCACTGACGATTATTGCAACCGCACTGGTGGACACTGGTTCCAAAATGGACGAAGTTATCTTTGAAGAATTCAAGGGTACTGGAAATAGCGAAATCATTCTGGACCGCAAACTGTCTGACAAACGCGTATATCCTGCAATAGATATTACAAAATCTGGGACGCGCAAGGAAGACCTGTTGGTGGGCAAAGACATTCTGTCTAAAATGTATGTCCTGCGCCGCATTATCAATCCAATGGGCACTTTAGAAGCTATGGAGTTCCTGTTGGACAAACTGCGTCTGACGAAAACAAATTCGGACTTTTTCAATTCAATGAATCAATAAAAAATCCCCTGTTTGGGGGATTTTTTTTACAAGGTAAAATTTATTATTCTGCGACGATGTTTGGTATCGTTACCATGTCATTATATTGCGACAGGTATCTGGTACCAGTTGCGCAATATATTTTTTGCAACGAATTTCTGTATTCCTGAACCGCCGACACCCAACGCGCATCTATATCCTGTTGTGCGCCCTGATATGCCGAGAACGCGCCCATTCCGCCACCAACACCTGCGCCTGTTAGTGTTCCTTTCATGCGCGCCTTGTTCCCCAGCTCGATAATCGAGCCATCTTCGGAATCTTGGTAAACAGGCGTAAAGCCAGCCCCTTGTAGTTCTACTTTTTTTTCACTTAAACTAGATGCAATGCCGTTGCCAGTGCGACCCACAACCTCGTTCGAGCCGAAAAGTTCAAGAAACTCGTTCCACTCGGATTTTTTCCAACCAAATGCTTTATCCTTTACATCGACAACCATCGCTGCTTTGCGGTTGCTGATTATGTTGACTGTGCCCCCCAATTTAACCCAGATGTCAGAGCATCCGCTAATATCTGTCAGTTTTTCCATTTTACCATCTTTATAACAATATTTCTCGGTTGCAATCTCGAACTTGTCTTCAGCAAAAACGGTTTCTATGTCAATCCAACCATCCCCCGAGCGTTTTTTTCGGTTAAAATCATACCCTGCGATAGTAGCCTTGGATACATTTAAATTCTGATACTGGCAATTTTTACCGTCTTTATCAGAAACCCTGAAGGCGTTTGGGTTAGTATAGGAAACATATGCTGTTTTATCACTCATATTTCCATACTCTTCATAATAACCCCATAAACATTTAGTCTGTCTGCCATCAACCGTACATGGTTCAATACGCAAAACGGAATCGCCACTGGCCACTATGTTGCCGACAACCGCCCCAGCGGCGGCGTTTACCCCAGTCGATAAAATCATATCGCCCGCAAC
>JAWPOG010000038.1:0-6704 GCA_033345155.1 Alphaproteobacteria bacterium
TTCGGCACAAATGCAGAATACCTGATTGACCATGCAAATGGGGTTGAACCGTGCACGATTGCCGATATTCATAATTATCAGGCGAAATCCCATTCACTGTCCAACGGCCAGATTCTGTTCGAAGATTATAACTTTGACGACGCACAGATTGTGATGCAGGAAATGGTGGATAACCTGGTCTTGGAATTGGTGGAAAAGAATCTGGTGGCGGATGAAATATCTCTGTCGGTGGGGTATTCACGTGATGTTCGTCGCCCAACCGGGGGCAGTCGTAAATTACCAGCGCACACATCGTCTTATAAAACATTGGTGGCGGACTTTGTGCGACTGTATCAGGAAACGACCGACAAACGCACGCCGATACATAAACTGACGGTGGGGTTGGGGAACCTGGTCGATGCGGATACAGTGCATCTGCAACTGGATTTATTTGCGGACACAAAGGCGGACGAACGCGAAAGCAAACTGCAACATGCGCTGTTGGATATCAAGGGCAAATTTGGCAAGAATGCCGTCCTGCGTGGCATAAATTATCACGAGAAGTCCACCGGTCGCAAACGTAATACTTTGGTTGGGGGGCACAATGGCTGATAATACCGCACGTGCAAAACAGTTTATGCCTTTTGCGGCCCTGCGTGGGTACTATGCGATGGTGCTGGCTAAAAATCGGGTGGTTGAACCACGTCGGGAACTGATTGGCGATGCTGCCGAACGACTGTCACGGAAACTTGGGCTGGTTAAAAAAGGTATGATGATAACAGTTCGCTTTTACCGGAACGACGCCTATGAAACCATAACTGGCCTGGTCACACGCATGGAACCCGAATACCGATACATCACCATAGTCAAAACCAAAATCCCATTTGATGACATTACCGAAGTATCCAGCGCAGAGATTACAGATGGAGAATAGAAAATTGTTGGGGGCTTAGAATAAATAATCTTATCTCTAACCGATTTCCTGCATAATCCTATCTGTTTCAAGTAATACAGTTATGATTTTTTCATAATGCTCTACTTCGTCTACTGATAATGCGCGTCCTTTGCGGTCTTTAAGGTACTTTTGCGCCGGTTGATAGCCACCGATATAAAAATCCCATGCCGTTTGTGGCACATTGTCAAAGTATTGAGTTTCATTGATGTAAATGCGACCATTATCATATTTTGGTTTATCAACAATACAATTGCCACCCATAGGGAATGTGACATTTGATTGAGGTACATCAGTCATTAAATGCAATTTGCGTAACTGTTCCCCATATTTACGATAATGCTCGAAATTATCTTTGTTTTCTGGGTATGGTATTCGCGGAAAATCAATCTTTAAAAACTCACGATATTTTTCACGATACACTGGACTGTGCAAAACACCATAGATATAGTCAAATATTGATTCTGGGGTTGTTTGTCCAGCCTTGCTTTCTAGTTCCCGTACGATTTGTGGGTTTAAATTAGGTGTTTTATCGTCGTTGGTGTATATGTAAAGTGGAAAACAATATGTGGTTTCTCGCGTTTGTAGTGAAACTGTACACATATCACACAAACCATTAACTACTAGGGCATGCTGAAAAGCCGTTGTACTCTGTTGACGGCTTGTACACAACGCAATATTGGCTTTCAACATGTGTTGCATAACACTGTATCTATGTCTAACAACTTTGGACAAATCGTAATTTATAAACCTAGTATCAAAAGGTCTATATGCGTATGGTTTATTGTACTCTGTATCAAATTCTGCAAACGATACCAGTTCATTGTCGTTATGTGTCTTAATACCACTAGTATTAACATTAAACACTTCATCTACTCTGAATCCTTTGTCATATTGTTTCTTGGTACCAAAATTTTTCGGAGTAAAGAAATAATATGGTTCAACAGGTTTCAATGCTTTAAATTCCGAATTTTGTAAATCATGTTCATTCAGAAAATCATACTTTATATCACGTTTACCGTATAAATCACGATAAAATACGTTCGCTAATTTTTTGCTTTTACTTGTTTTTACAAATATGTTGATTGACACGCCTGCCATTATATCAAATACGTTTTCGTCTTTTGTCCCATCCGGTGCACTTTCATGCAAACGTGTATTCCCATGCAAATTAACAATGTATATTTTATCGAATGTTTCCATTAAACTTTTACGCATTTGGCGATGGATTACACCATCCAAAAAACTATTGTTTGAAATATAGGCTAGAATACCACTACCGTTTTTCTCAATATAATGTTGTCCCAGCGCAATAAACTTTATGTAATCATCCGATAATGGTTGAATATTGCGTTCGTTCAAACCCGTTTTGTATTTTTCTATCAATTCCTTTGCGAAATCGTTTGTGTTTGCACTGGACACCGAATACGGCGGATTACCCAACACACACATAACCGGAACATTTTGTTTGATATTGTTGGCTTCTTTTGCTTCGTCCGATAACCATTGTGCTGCCCAAAGTGTCTGTGTATCTGGATCAGCTTCTTCTAGTGAATTTGTTAGATAAATACCCACACGATTATTACTGTTTAATATAGCGGAGTTGCGTCCAATTTGTGCCAACTCTGTATCAAACAAATCATCCTGGCGGAAAATTTTATCATTTATTCTTGCTTCGCCTTGAATATAGCCAGTTTCACGCAACACTAAATCTAATTTCAAATGTGCCATAGTATATGACGACATCATAATTTCAAACCCGTGCATACGTGGCAACAAATCATTTTCAACATAATGCGGCCATACGCCCGCATTATTCTTGAATTTATTGTGAATATAATTGACCGCGGTTGCCAAAAATGTTCCAGTCCCAGTCGCAGGGTCCAGTAATTGTACACGATGAAATTCTTTTTCAACCTGTTTTGACGCGCCTTGTATTTGGATTTTTTTAGTAATTTTTGATTTATCCGCCAAACCATCAGATAATTCAAAATCGTTTTTCAATATTTCATCAACTGCACGAACAATGTAATCAACCACAGGTTGTGGAGTATAAAAAGCACCGCGTCTGACCCGTTCACTAGGATTATATTTGCTTAAAAATGTTTCATAGAAATGAATTATTGGATCGGTTGTTTTGGTCTTTCGTCCAAAATCTTTAAAAATATCGGCAACATCGGTATAACTGAAAATACTTGCCAAACTATCAACTGACCACACAATACGTTCATCAATGTCATTACCAGCAATATAATCAAACATTTTACGCAGGAAAGGAACCGTCTTTGGTATCAGGGTGGCGGCTTCTTGTCGTGTAAAATCATGCATGGTTTTATCATGTAAACGGGCGACGAACATACCATATGCAACCGTTTGAGCATAAATGTCTGCAAATTCTTGTTCGGTCATTGTGCGAATAAGAATTTTTCTGAATGATTCCAGTTGTTCAAACAAAGTTTTATTTTCCGACTGTTCTTTTAATGCATTCTTTATAACATCCGCAATCAAACGTGCTTTTCCGGCCATTAATTCTGCTAGTTTTGATGGGGATTTAATAGTAGCGCTTTTAACTGTATAAAAGTCGTTTAATAAATCGACCAATGCCTGAAAGTTATCTGGTGTAGGTGTAATGTTTTTACCATCAAAATCCGCGACTCTAATTCTTGTAATCTCATGTCCTTCCTTGAAAAATCTAAATTCAAGATAATCTGTATAGATAAGATTGGGCAGAGCATCAAGATATCGTTTTTTTTGTTCTACTTCTCGATCAGATAAATTATCCAGACGGTTAATACCGATATCTTTCGCCTCTGCAAAACCGACCGTGTTTTCCTTGTGTTGTATTAGAAAATCAGGTGCACCAAATGTTCCACGCGCAGGTTCATTGATAGCGGTTATATTACTAGCAACGGATTCGAACAGCTTTTTAAGTGCAGGTCTATATGAATGCTCCTTGGCAACTCCTGTATTAAATTCTCGTATAACTTCTGTTAGATATTGCGAAACATATTGTGTGCCCATGACTGCCGAACCCTAAATTAGTGTAGTTGATAAGTGTAATTGTACAGAAAAAGACCTTTTTTTCAATAAATAAAATATTAGAATATTGTTCTGTGTTGCTCTTCGGCAATCAGGATTGAGTGTTATTTTTTACAAAGGTATTTATTGTGGTTGGACCAACTTTTAGTTTCTTTGCAATTTTTCTTTGAGATAGGCCTGCAAGCAACATTCTTCTAATAGCATTTTCTTTTCCATCCAATTTATGATGCAGGTTTTTTGCACCCGGCTTTCGTCCAGTGTATAAACCGCACGCACGTCTGCGGGCCATTGCTTCTTTGGTACGTTGTGAAATCAAATCGCGCTCGATTTCGGCAGACAGGGCAAAAGCAAAGGCTAAAACCTTGGATTGAATGTTGTCGCCCAGCTCATAATTGTCCTTTACCGTATAGACCTTGGCTCCGACTTTCATACAATGCTCCAAAATGCCCATAATCATGAACAGTTTTCGCCCCAGACGTGAAAGTTCGCTACAAATAATAATGTCGTCTTGTTTGATTTTACGTAACAGACCACCTAAAGCACGTTTTTCTGGTTCTTTTGTTCCCGATATGCCGTCGTCTATGATGTATTTATCGATGGCCAGGCCCAGTGCACGGGCTTTGGCTTCGACACCCATGCGCTGGTTGGCGGTGTCTTGGTCGTCTGTGCTGACACGTAGGTATGCGTATATCATTGTTTCTCCTTTGATTCACTCAACCTTAATCCCGGCGATTAGTTCGCGTTGGCGGGATGGGGAGATGTTGCCATAATTGCATCGGGTGGTGCCGATACTGCTGTGGCCAAAGTCTTGTTGCAGGGCGACTATGCGGTCGTCGTGTGTTATGTTTTCAATGTGTCTGGCACGGGTGCGGCGGACGCTGTGGATGCTTAGTGGCGCCAGTCCATAAAATTATAGTGCAGGGCGCCATCCTTAGAGTGTGCCTTGCACAGAAAAAAGTTTTGTTTCAGGAAATTGATAAATTCTTCCACTGACATCTCGCCCGATGCCATTGCGAACTCTTTGTGGTGTATTGCACCCGAACCGCAAACATGCCCATTGATTTTTACATTGTATGGCGGATCTTGCAAAACAGTATCGGCCACCGCCCCGTCCATTAGTTGATTAAAAGTAGATTCTTCTAAACTGTTGCCACAAATAATTCTGTGCGGGCCAATTTGCCAAATGTCGCCAAGAACAGACACTATTTCATCTTCGGGTATAAACGGTATGTAGTTGGATTTTGGGTCTGCAGTAACGGTGTCGCCCAGATTGATTATTTGATCCAATTCTGCATCTTTAAAGCCGGTAATACGTATGTCCAGATCGCCTGCACATATTTGTTCTAAATCTTTGATTTCCAATTGCAACAGTTCCAGATTCCAACCGCCATTTTCGGCGATTTTATTATCTGCCAGTCTATATGCTCGTTTTTGCTTTTCGTTCAGGTGTGAAAGTGTGATAGTGGGAACGGTGCTAAGTCCCATTTGTTTTGCGGCGATATATCTGCCGTGGCCTGCGATAATCTCGCCATGTTCATCAATCAGGATTGGGTTATTAAAACCAAATTCGGTAATAGATTTTATTATTTGTTTAATTTGTGATTCAGGATGATTCCGCGCATTGCGTTCATAGCCATGTATTTGACCAATATTTATATTTTTTATTTCTAAATCGTTCATATATTTCTCCCATTACTAAAAAGTTGCGGTTTTTCTTCATTTTTTGACTCCTTATAATTAATTAATAACGGGAAAGGAATTTTTTTCAAATGTGATCTTTGTAAAAATCGCCAAAATTGAAAATGTTTTACTTGAAAACAAATTTTAACCCGCTGTTTTTGCAGCGGGCTATGAGTTATTTGTGCAAAGTGTAAAACACGCCACGGGTTGTGCCTTGCTTTGATATGTGTCCCCGTTTGACCAACGCTTGTACCGCCTTGCGAACGGTTTCTGGATTTTTATGCATCGCAGATACAATCTGTGGCATGGTCAATTCTGGTGTTTTATGAAACAGTTCCAAAATCTGGTTCTGTGTCGCAGACAGTTTTGCAACACTTGCGCCACGTGCCTTTGCGATTTTGTCTTCCAGCTGGCGTTTTTGTGCAACCAATGCCCGAACAAAGAAAGTCAGCCATGGTTCATAGTTGATCTTGTCGCCCCAGATGGTTTTTTGCGTGCCACGTAGTGCACGATAGTATGCGTCCTTGGTTGCTTCTATAATAGATTCCATAGATGCATATGGCATATATGTATATCCACTTTTCAGCATCAGCATAACAGTCAATGCACGCGACAAACGCCCATTACCATCGGTAAATGGATGGATGGAAAGAAAATGTATCACAAACACCCCAATAGCAATAATAGGGTGAAAGAATTTATCGGTCAACGCATCATTAGTCCATTTGACTGTTTCACTCATCAGGCGTGGCGTATCAAATGGTGTAGCGGTTTCGAATATAGAACCGATTTCATTACCGTTTGCGTCAAATGCAGCGACACGGTTGCTGTCTTTTTTATATTCGCCACGATGGCGGGTGTCGTTGTCAGAGTAATTCAATAATATTTTATGCAACTGCTTAATATAATTCTCACTAAGCGGTATAGACGCATAGTTTTCAAATATGGTATTGATTACATCTGAATATCCTGCAACTTCCTGCTCGTCTCTGGTGGCAAATGACTGACGATTGATATTGGCAAATAATGCTTCAATTTCAGTATCTGTCATACG
>JAWPOG010000045.1:0-71862 GCA_033345155.1 Alphaproteobacteria bacterium
ATGGCGCACGCAGGTGCGTCAGGGGGTGGCTGAAAAAACTTTGTATTATTACAAGCCACCCCTCGTCATGCTGGCGCATGACACTCCCCGCCAAGGGCGGTGAGAATCAATGGAATTCATTCCACTAAACTTTTATTTATCGCAGTAATCATGGATTCCACCACTAACCACTTACACTAACCACTAAAAAAAATCCCCCAATCGGGGGGTTTTTATTAAGCCATTTTGGAAACTTTCTTGGCCAGTCGTGAAATCTTGCGAGCAGCGCGTTTTTTAGGCATAATTTTACCCGCAGACTTCATGATTTTGCTTTCTGCGTTGCGCGCCGCTGTTGATGCCGCTGCCTTATCGCCAGATTCGATTGCAACCAACGCCTTCTTAGTCGCTGTTTTCACAGCACTGCGGCGCGCTGTATTGATTGCGTTTTTCTTGGCCGTTACCAAAATTCTTTTTTCAGATGACTTATGATTTGCCACTTTATTTTCCTTTTATTTTCGTTTTGATTTTGCTATTTTATAACAAACAAACATAAAATCAAGGAAAAATAACATGCTGTATATAATTGGGATTGTTGTTTCGTATTTATTGGGGTCTATTCCTATGGGACTTATTCTGACCAAGATGATGGGGCGGGGCGATTTGCGCCGTGTCGGCAGTGGCAACATCGGCGCGACCAATGTTATGCGTGTGGGCGGGCTGCGTATGGCGGGCCTGGCATGGTTGCTGGATATGGCCAAGGCGATTTTGGCGGTATTTATCGGTAAATACATTGGGGGCGATGCATTTGGTGCATGGTGTGGATTCGTGGCAATCGTTGGTCATTGTTATCCGGTTTGGTTGCGTTTCAAGGGGGGCAAGGGTATATCGTCCCTGTTTGGTGTTCTGTTGGCGGTCAGTCCTGTGGCCTTTGTTGTATGCGGTGTTGAATGGCTGTTGGTTGCGCTGACATCTGGATTTTCGTCTTTGGGGGCGGTGGTGGTATTTTGTTTGATTCCGGTCTTGGGTTTTGTTATTGGTCCAGATACAGGGTTCGCGTTTTTGGCAATCGGCCTGCTGTGCATGTGGCGTCATCATGAAAATATTCGCAGATTGATATCCGGGACTGAATCTAAGATTGAATGGAAATGGAAAAAATAAGAAAGACGGGATGTTTCCCGTTTTTTTATTGTTTTTTGATGCGTTTTGTGATATAATATATTCCGAGAATTATATAAAGGGAAGGAATATGAAATCTATTTTATCATTACTTGTGATGTCTGTACTGACCAGCACCGCTTTTGCGACGACGCAAGTTGCGACACCATCTGCGGGGCGTGGAAGAGCCATGGTGACAAATAAAACCGCCACCAGTCCACGCGCAGTCGCACCAAAAAACCAGATTGTTGGTCTGGCATACAAAACCGAAAGCATTGTTGCGACAGACTCGGGCGCCGGCACCGGCACAGTAACGACAAACAGTCGTGACAAAGAAAAACGCGCCTGTATATCGAACAACATTGGTGTTGGAAATACCTTTGTTTGGGCATCACGATACAGCAATACGGCAAATTATTCTTCTATGATAGAAGATGTCGAAGAACCGGATAACAATACCTGCTTTGTCAAGGTAGAACTGAAATCAGACGATGCAAAAATCAGCGTCGCTGACTTCCCAACCAAATATTATGAAATGGGGCACAATATCGCATGTGGCGAATGGGTTGATTATGATATGTTAAAGGAACGCATCCTGGATGCCAAAAAATCTGCACGCACATGGGCAACGGTTGGTGGCACGGTTGGCGGCGCGGCCATTGGTGTTGGTGCGATGGAATTGTTTGGTAATAGATGGATTGGTGGGCCGGTCGAAGGGCAAGAAAACAAAAAATTAACAGAACGTCAGTTATTGGAATCCCAGTTGGCGGTATTAAAAAAAGAGAACTTATCAGATTATAACAACTTCATTCAACATCTGGGCGATTTGAAATGCGCATGTCAGAGCGATGTCTGGAAAAATCAAGATTTGCCCAAAGAATGCAAAGAATATGAACCAGTATTCAATCTAGCTGGATTAAAATCGTGCGAAAATTAAACAATAACCCCGCCTATGCGGGGTGTTTTTTAATAACAGGCATTTTGTGCTTTGTTTAGCAGTATTTTTTGCCTATGATAAAAAGCATGTCAGACATATTCAAAAAATTATTGATTTTGCGCACGCCTGGTATTGGGCCAGCAAAATATAATACCTTGCTGGAAAAATTTGGCAACCTTGATGATATTGTTGCTACTATTAACCCAAGCCAGGAATTACGTGACACCATATCGGACGAAATGGCGCGCGCCCAATCGTTACATATATATTATGTGTCAGACCAAGATGATAGTTATCCGCATGTGCTGCGGGCAACCAAGAATCATCCGCCTGTTATAACTGTGCGTGGTAATCTGGATGTGTTAGGTCGAGATATGGTGTCAATTGTCGGCACGCGTCACGCAACGGCTGCAGGCATGCAATTAGTGGCAGATATCGCACAAAGATTCGCAGAAAATAATACCGTTGTTGTATCTGGCATGGCGATTGGAACGGACACAGCCGCACACCGGGGTGCTTTGCGAGCGGTATCTGGTGCGGGAACGGTTGCGGTTTTGGCGGGCGGTGTTGATTATATTTGGCCACTTGAAAACGAATCCTTATATTGGGATATTGTCAAGCATGGCGCAATAATCAGCGATATGCCCATTGGGTATAAGCCAGTTGCAAACAATTTTGTGATGCGCAATCGCATTGTGGCGGGCTTGTCTTCCCGCCTTATTTTGGGCGAGGCTGACATGAAGTCTGGCTCTATGACCACAGTCCGATTCGCATCGGAATTAAACAGGCAAGTTTGGGCAATTCCATCGCATCCGTTGGATTTACGGTCGTTTGGGCCAAATTCATTGATTCGTTCTGGTGTTGCAAAGTTATGCATGGGCCCATCGGATTTTTTTCAAGATGAAAAAAAAGACACGCATCTGAAAAAAAATTCAAAAAAAATTAACGATAAAAATAATCTTATTGATGCACTTGGCACGATTCCAGTATCGGAATCTGTATTGGCAGAAATTGTCAAAAAATCTATTTCGGAAATCAAAAGCGAATTGGTTGTATTAGAGTTGGGCGGAATTGTTAGAAAAGTTGACGGCGGTTATGTTCTTGTTTAGTTAGTTTTGTGTATAGACAATGTATATACAAAGCCCGAAAATCTGGCAAAAAAACGAATCGTTGTCAAACAATCATTCGGCAAAAATTAATCAACCTTTTGTTGCAAATTGATTTTTATCTTATAACTTATTTGGTGTATCCAAAACGAAAGGTAATCGAAAAAACAAGATGCATGTTTATAAAAAAATATCATAAAAGGTATTTTTATGTGGGTGTTTTTTACAACCTTTTTTGGACAAGGGAAGCAAAGGAGAAAAAAGTATGCAGACAAAAGCGACAAAAATGGACGCCAGCTTGGAAACGATCAAGGAAGCTATTGCCGCAAAATTTGATACTGCAACATACACATCATGGATTGCGCCACTGACACTGGACATAGAAAACGATTCTTTGGTTTTGGGCGCAACAAATCAATTCTCGGCGAATTTTATTAACGGTGTACATTTTGGCACATTATCATCGGTTGCGTCTGCGTTTGGTTTATCATTAAAGATTGTTGTTCGCAGTGCGTCTGCATCTGTTGCGCCCGTTGCAAACGATAATCGTGCCCAGACATACACCCCGGCACCTGCGTCTGTTGCGCCCGTCGCATTTGATTGTTTTGTTACATGCGATGAAAATTTATTTGTTGTATCGGCCTGCAAAAAGGTTGCAACTGGTACAGTTCCATTTTCGCCTTTGTTTATCTATGGTGCGGCCGGCTGTGGCAAGACATTATTAACAGAATGCATTTCCGGTGCAGCGACAGGTCGTGTTGTAAAAATGTCTGGTTCACAATTTGTGTCTGAATTCACACGCAGCCTGCAAGAACATAATGTTTTTGCGTTCAAAGATTTCTGTCGCAACTGTGACACATTTATTTTGGATGATGTTCAGGCATTATCTGGTAAACGTGCATCCACAGATGAATTTTTGCAATTGGTTGTTGATTTACGCAACGCCGGCAAGAATGTTGTTTTGACTGCCAATGCGGCACCAAACAATCTGACGGGTTTTGATCGTCATGCCCAGTCTTTATTGGCATCTGGCTTGGTTGCGGATGTAGCGGCGCCAAATTCGTATGTAAAATCTGTTATGTTGCGTCGTGCTGGTGTAAAAACTGATGTTGCTGATTCTTTGTGTGCGCGCATTGCGAATGATGGTCACATGGTTGCTGGGATTGCCAAAAAGATTCGTGCATATGTTGACTTGATGGGGGCCGAGGTTAACATGGACATTGCGAATCGTTTATTGGCGGACACATTGCAGACGGTTAAAACACCTGTGACTATGGTTCGTGAAATGTGTGAAAAATTGGGCGTATCCTATGATGCAGTGTGTGGTTCTGGTCGTTCTCGTGCATTGGTATTGGCGCGTCAAACCATGATGGTTGTATTAAAGCAGGCGACTCAGTTATCGTTAACAGAAATCGGCAATTTTGTTGGTGGTCGTGATCATGCAACTGTACTGTATGCAATCAAACAAATTGAAAAGCAGTTGGCATCTGATTTGGTATTATCTGCCCAGATTCAACAGTTGGTATCTGAATACAAGTAAAATATATTATATAAATAATTTGCAATTAAAAAAAAGTTTGTTATAATCGGTTAGCTTTATCGGATGTGTAGCTCAGATGGTTAGAGTATCTCCTTGACATGGAGGGGGTCGTTGGTTCGAGTCCAATCACATCCACCACAAATAAAAACACCCCGCAAGGGGTGTTTTTGATTGTGGTATGTGATACCCGGACAAGAACCACGCAATCGTCAGATTGCCAGTTCGACAATGAGTAAGAGAAAACAAGCGAAGCGCGGTTTGAACGCTAACGAATGCCCCACAGCCGGGCGAACGCCCGCGCGAGGGACAATGAGTAAGAGAAAACAAGCGAAGCGCGGTTTGAACGCTAACGAATGCCCCACAGCCGGGTGGAATCCCACCCGTGCGAGGGAGTCCAATACCACCCCACCATGAACAAGAAATCCCCCGTCATGGGGGATTTTTATTATTATCAATAACTACTACCTGGCAATGCCAACGATTTCCTTCCACTTGGCATCATTTTCGTGTTTTTTCTCTATTATCTCCCACGAACACCAGTTATTAAACAGTTTTTTTGCCTGATTGGCATGTTCAGGCATCAAGTGCAATTCGCCAACATATGGTTCCAGTGTTGTATAGTGGCGCACAAAACTAAATCCCAATTGTCTCATCAAAACCCCTAAATTCATCGACTGTTCTGCGGACGAGAATTTAAATCCCACTGCTGGGCCAAATTCAGGATTGTTCAGTTCTGTGGAAAAATAAGCCTTGTTAGTACCGGATGTTTTCGTAATATTATTCAGCTGGTCTATAACATTGGCATAGGTCATGCATTTTGTGCTGGCCTTGGAAAATGATGTTGTTTTGTCTTTCATATAAGCACCCCTTTTTTTATAATTATAGCACAAAATTGGCTGTTTTTACAGGAAAAACCAAAATTTTATTTTTAGTATTGATTGCTTTGATAAATATTGATTTATGTAATTTTTGTTTTATAATGCCTTTATGCGAATGTACAATTAATCTTTACAAAACAGCAACGGGAATCGGTGGACGCCCCCGTTGGCGTCTTTTTTTTATAAACCAAGGGCATATAAACATGGCAAAAAAATATTTAATTACATCTGCATTACCATACGTGAACAATAATTTACATATTGGTCATTTGATTGGTTGTTTGCTGCCAAGTGATGTTTATGCACGTTTTTGTCGTGCAATGGGGCGTGATGTGTTGGTTGTGGCGGGGTCTGACGAACATGGTACCGCCAGTGAAATTGGTGCGTACAAAGAAAATATGCCTGTGGAAGATTATGTTGAAAAATATCGTGCGTATCAGTTGCAATCTGTCAAAGATTTTAATTTGTCTTTTGATTTATACGGTCGCACACACACAAAAACACATGAAAAATTGATTCAAAGTTTATTCTTGCGCCTGCAAGAACAAGGTATGCTGGTTGAAAAAGTATCCATGCAACCATATTCCGTCAAAGAAGAAAAATTCTTGGCGGACAGATTTGTTATCGGTACTTGTCCAAAGTGTGGATATGATCACGCATACGGAAACGAATGCGACAAATGTTTTGCGAGCTTGGAACCAGCACAATTGATAAATCCACACAGTGCTGTTGTACCAGATTCACCTGTGGAAATGCGTGAAACAAAGCACTTGTACTTTAAATACAGCGAAATGCAAGACGCATTACGCAAATGGATTGATTCACGTGTGGGATGGTCTAAAACTGCGTTAGCGATTGCGAATAAATGGCTGGACGAAGGGTTGCATGATGGCCCAATCACACGTGACTTAAAATGGGGAATTCCTGTCAACAAGCCTGGTTATGAAAACAAGGTTTTTTATGTATGGTTTGACGCACCGTGGGGTTATGTTTCAATTTCACAAGACGCAAATAAAAACTGGGCAGATTGGTGGCATGGTGGTGATGATGTTCACTATGCTCAATTTATGGCCAAGGATAATGTGTCTTTCCATTCTATATTCTTTCCTGCCCAAGAATTGGCGATGAACGACAACTGGAAAACAGTTGATACATTAAAAGGTTTTAATTTCTTAAACTTTGAAGGCGGCAAGGTTTCTAAATCAACAGGAAATGGGATTTTCTTGAATGAAGCGATTACAATTGCGCCGGCGGACACATGGCGTTATGCGCTGTTGGCCAGTGCGCCTGAAACAGACGATACAGACTTTACTGTTTCCCGTTTTGCAGAAATTGTAAACAAGGATCTGAACGGTATGTTGGGAAATTTTGTCAGCCGTGTATGTAAACTGACCCAGAAAAATTTTGGAAACAATGTACCAAAATCTGGCGGCAAAAATTCAGGACTGGAATCACAAATAAATGAAAAAATATCAGAATTGACAAGTGCACTGGATGCATGCGAATTCCGCAAATCTATTGCGGCACTGCGTGGGCTGTACGCAATTGGAAACGAATATATGACTAAAATGGAACCATGGGCGTTGGTAAAAAATGGTGAAACGGAAAAAGCAGGTGCGGTATTAAACGAATGTTTTCAGATGATTGATTTGTTTGCGCGTGTGTCTGCGCCATTTATCCCAGACGCGGCTGAAAAAATGAAAAATATTTTCAAGTCCACACATGATTTGTCATGGCCAAAATCATACGAACATCGCATAGATGATGGCGCAGAATTCATTGTTCCTGAAAACTTGTTCAATCGCATTGATGATGAAACTGTCACAATGCTGGTTGAAAAATATACGGCAAAAAAAGAGGACATTTCTCCAAAACCAATTATCGCAGAAATTGTCGCCCTAGAAAATCATCCAACACGTGAAGATTTGCATGTGTTAAATGTAAATTATGGTGGTGATAAAAATGTACAGATTGTATGCGGAGCACCAAATGTACGCGTTGGTCTGCGTGGCGTATTGGCACCGGTTGGGGCAAAGTTACCAACATCAAAAAAACCAATGGCACAAAGAACGGTTGCGGGTGTTGAATCATTCGGTATGATGTGCAGCGCACCGGAACTGGGGCTGTCTGGGGACGGTAAAAATATTATTGAATTGGGTGACGAATATAAAATCGGCGAAGAATATAAATAATATGTCAGATATGCGTGTTGTTTTATTGTCTTGTTGCGCGCCATGTTCGTCGGGTGCAATAAAACAATTGGCAGAACATAAAATAGACGGCGTGTCTGACTTTATTGTTTTGTTTTACAATCCAAATATTTTTCCAGAATCTGAATATACAAAACGTATGAACGAGCAAATAAAGTACTGTGAACAGTTGGGTGTAAAATATGCTGTTCTGGAATATGACCATGACGCATGGCGTGATGCCGTTCGTGGGTTTGAGAACGCACCCGAACGCGGGGCGCGTTGCAGTCTGTGTTTTGAATACAGATTTCGTCGCGCGGAAAAATTTGCACGTGAAAACGGTTATAACGCGATTGCATCTGTATTGGGTGTGTCGCGTCATAAAAGTCAAACTCAGGTTGATAACGCCGCACAAAATGTTTTAAGACAAGATGTAAACGCAAAAAATTATCACGCAAAAAGATATACAAATAGGGCGTTGGCACAATCAAAATATCTTAAAAAAAATATGACAGAGGCCGAGCGCTTATTATGGCATTATTTACGTGCAAGAAAGGATTTTTCTTTTAGAAAGCAAGCGCCGATTGGAAATTATGTTGTTGATTTTTTGTGTGTTAAAAAGAAACTAGTGATAGAATTGGATGCTGCACAACACGGCGATAAAGATAATTTTTTGCATGATATAGAACGGGACGCGTATTTAGAAAAGAATGGTTATCGTGTTTTAAGATTTTGGAATGACGAGGTTTGTCGAGATATAAAAAAAGTGTTGAATACAATTGATGTGTTTGTGAACGACAATTGTTCAAGCCACCCCCTGTCGTCACAGTGTGTGCCGACATCCCCCGCCAAGGGCGGTGGAAATTTTATTGGCGGCCTTTCAGAATGCCCACCGCCCTTGGCGGGGGGTGGCCACGACAGTGGTCGGGGGGTGGCTGTTGAATATATGCCAATTAAATGGGATGAAAATTTACGCATTCAGATAAATCGTGCGTCAGACTTTTATCGTCAGAATTATTGTGGCTGTGAATTCAGTATCAGAAAGATATAAAAAAATCCGGCATTTGCCGGTATTTTTTATTTTGTTTTTTGATATACATCTGAGAATAAAACAGTCCCGACTGTCTCGCAAACCATTTTATCAAGACATTTTCCAGATTTTATATTTTCTGCACACAGTTCTTCTTTGCCACGCTGTGACATACCGGCTGTTTTTTTCTGGCATTTCATACATTTGCCAATTTCCAAATTTAATACCAGTTCATTTGTATAACTTTTTTCATTGAATTTTACCCATTGTGCCGCTTTTGAAGAATAAGATGCACTAAGAACCTTTGGACATGATTTTTGTGGTGTTGGATATTGTGCCACTAATTGAACCAGTTCTTGTGCTGTTTGTTGTGTGATATTTTCGCACAGTGATATTTTGCCCATCAGAAAAGAAAAATCGGCGTCCATAACAACCGTTACATTTTTTTGACGGTTTATATCTAATTCGTCATTATCAATCATACCTGACCCTTTTATTATTGTTGTAATAATAGTATATAGGCAAATAAAGTAAAGTCAAGGCCACCCCACTTCCCGCCAACCACTAACCACTAACCACTAACCACTAACCACTTTATTATTTGCGATTGGTTTTTTTAGGGTTTATAATATAACCAGCAAAATAAAAAAGGTTATATATGTCATCAATTTTTGTATTCCCAGGTCAAGGCGCACAAAGCGTCGGTATGGGTAAAGATTTATATGAAAATAACGCTGCCGCACGTGCCGTTTTTGATGAGGTTGATTCTGCACTGGGCGAAAAGTTATCGGATATCATTTTTAATGGCCCATCCGAAGAATTAACCCTGACCGCAAATGTTCAGCCGGCAATTATGGCGACATCGATTGCGATGTTGCGTGCCAGTGGTGTATCACTGCCAGAATTTGTCGCGGGTCATTCCCTGGGTGAATATACCGCGCTGTGTGCGGCTGGTGCGTTGTCGGTGGGTGACGCGGCAAGATTGTTGCGTGTGCGTGGTAATGCGATGCAATCTGCGGCGCCAGCGGGCACAGGTCTGACGGCTGTTGTTATGGGGCTGGATATTGATGTGGTGCGTGAAATCTGTGCGGCCACAGATTGTGATGTTGCCAACGACAATTGCCCAGGCCAGGTTGTTATTTCTGGGTTAAAAGAAACTGTCGAAAAAACAATGGATTTGGCAAAGTCTCGTGGGGCCAAACGTGCAATGCCATTGGCGCTGTCTGTTCCGGTTCATTGTCGGGTGCAATCGCCCGCAGCGGATGCGATGCGCGCCGCCCTGGATTCGGTTGAATTTAACACACCAATTGTACCAATCGTTTTAAATAAAACTTGTGCCCCAACAACCGATATTGATGAAATCAAAGACGCGCTGGTCTATCAGATGACGCATGGTGTGCGTTGGCGCGAAAGTGTTTTAAATATGGCAAATTTAGGTGTAACAGAACAAATCGAAGTGGGCCCAGGTTCCGTTTTAACAGGCCTGTGTTCCCGTATCACAGATAAAATAACCGCTAAGAAATTGGAGATATAAGATGTTTGATTTAACAGGCAAAGTTGCTTTGATTACAGGTGCAACTGGTGGTATCGGTGGTGCGATTGCGCACAAGATGAAACAGGCCGGTGCGACTGTTGTTGTGTCTGGCCGTAATGTCGCAAAAATGGACGCTGAATTTGGTGATGAATACATTAAAATTCCATGCGACTTGGCGGCGGACGGCGGTGCGGTTGAATTGGTTATGAACACAATTGAACGGGCGGGCAAAATCGATATTCTGATTAACAACGCGGGCATTACACGCGACACCTTGTTAATGCGCATGACCGACGATCAGTTTGACGAAGTTATCAACACCAACCTGCGTTCTTGTTTCAAGATGTGCCGTGTGGCAATTATGCCCATGATGAAGAATCGCTTTGGTCGTATTATCAACATGGCATCAATCATTGGCGCAATCGGTGGCCCAGGCCAGGCAAACTATGCCGCATCCAAGGGTGGCATGATTGCAATGACAAAATCGATTGCGGCCGAGGTTGCATCTCGTGGCATTACCGCCAACGCGATTGCACCGGGTTTTATCAAAACACCAATGACAGATGTCTTGCCAGACGAATTAAAAAAATCGTATTTGGCGCAGATTCCAGCAGGCCGTTTTGGCGAACCAGATGATATTGCGAACGCATGTGTGTTTCTGGCATCCGACGAAGCGTCGTACATCAACGGCCAAACCCTGCATGTTAACGGGGGAATGGGAAGATTCTAAAACGCAACGCGTTTTAGAATCAAAATTGCCCTGGCAATTTTAAAGCCACGGATGAGCGGAACGCGAACGCAGTGGCGTGTCATTCCGACGCAGGTCGGAATCCAGGTAAATAGGTTGCGACGCAGTCGCCCAAAATGATATGTACCATAAGATAAAACGCAACGCGTTTTAGAATCAAAACGAATAAAAAATGAAACATTATGATGTGATTGTTATTGGTGGTGGGCATGCAGGGGTTGAAGCCGCATCTGCATCTGCACGTCGTGGTGCGAAAACCCTGTTGATAACAATGGCGGAATCGGATTTAGGCGCATTGTCTTGTAACCCCAGTATCGGCGGTCCCGGCAAATCCCAGATGGTTGCTGAAATGGATGCGCTGGGCGGTGTTATGCCGCGTGCCGCTGACCGCGCAGGGATTCATTGGCGTACATTGAACGCAACACATGGTGCGGCGACGCGCGCCCTGCGTGCGCAAATCGACCGCGATTTATATCATAATGCGATTGTTGGTATTTTGTCGGAATATAAAAATCTGGATGTCATTTTTGAACCTGTTGAATCTGTGGATTTAGAAAACGCAATCGTTAACAACAAATATCATGCGCGCGCAGTTATCCTGACAACGGGAACATTTTTAAATGGCACGGTCACGCGTGGCGTGGAAAAAATCCCATCGGGGCGATTGATGGACGACGGCACATACCAAGACGCCGACAAAAACATATCAAATATTTTAAAGAACGCGGGCTTCAAGATTTTGCGCCTGAAAACAGGCACGCCTGCGCGCATCAAACGCGATTCGATTGATTTTTCTGTATGTGAAATTCAGCCCGGCGACACCCCCCACGATTGGTTTTCCGACGGTGATGAAAACAATAATTATGACGCGGTCTGCTATATCACACATACAACCAAAATCACGCACCAGATAATTCGTGATAACATAAAAAACGCACCAATGTATAATGGAGACATTACCGGCACTGGCCCGCGCTATTGCCCGAGTTTAGAAGACAAGGTTATGCGATTTCCAGAACACACATCGCACCATGTCTTCTTGGAACCCGAAGGTTATAACAGTGATTTAATATATCCAAATGGTATATCAACCAGTTTTGGCAGCGATATCCAAGACATCTGGATTCGCTCAATCCCGGGCTTGGAAAATTGCGAAATTGTGCGCTATGGATACGCGATTGAATACGATGCGATTGACGCGCGCGCCCTGAACGATAAATTGCAGGCCAAGGACCGCCCGCACCTGTTTTTTGCAGGTCAAATCAATGGCACATCCGGGTACGAAGAAGCAGCGGCCCAGGGTCTGGTTGCGGGCGCAAATGCCGCGGCGTATGCATTAAATACAGAACCACTGATTCTGGACCGAACAAATTCAATGATTGGTGTTTTGATTGACGACATAACAACATTGGGTGTGGACGAACCGTATCGCATGTTCACATCGCGTGCAGAATATCGTCTGTCATTGCGTTGCGATAATGCGATTGCGCGATTGGGGAAAATCGGTGTGAAACTGGGGCTGACAACAAATGCGTGGTATGAAAAAATATTCAATTTGAAAAAAGAAATTATTGCCGAAAACGATAAATTCTATGCGGGCTATATCGCGCGCAATGAACGTGAAATCGCCGCGTATAAACGGGACGCGGCATTAAAGATACCGTCTGATTTTGTGTATTCGGGCCTGCCGGGGCTGACAAATGAATTGGTTGAAAAATTAACGGCAACGCGCCCGGAAAACATTGCCGACCTGACGCGCATACCGGGCATGACCCCCGCCGGGATTATGGTGGTGCTGCGCAAAATCAAGGCATAAAAATCACAGCCCTTTTTGTCATTCCCGCGTTCGGGGTACGAAAATTTCTTTTGATTTTTTGTCATTCCCGCGCAGGCGGGAATAGGGTCTAAAAAATTTATCTATTGTTTTTTTACTGATAGTTTTATTCAAACCCCAACAATGTAAACACACCACCGACAGCCAGTATCATCAAAACCCATACAACAATCGGCCCCCATGGGTCGCGGAATAAAAAGCCAACAGTCTTGCCGACAACTTCGGATTCTGCAATCGTTTTTCCCGTATTCTTGGTGCCACGACCAATTTTATAAAAAAATCTATCGATTGCGTTTTCTGGAATTTGTTTGTTATTTGTTATAGATTTTTTGATTTGCTTATCCGTATTTAAAACAAGGTCCAACATATAAATCCGTTTTAACAATTCTGTTGTTTTTGTTTTATCTTCTTTGTTCTTGTTTTTTGATTTTAGAATTTTTACAAATTCTGATAACGCATCATCAGAAATTTGTTTTGGTATCGACTGCTTATTTGAATACTTATCACTTTTAACCAATTCGTCATCTGTCATACTGCGCATAAAATCTACAAATAATTTCAACGTGCGTTCTTGCTTCAATTCAATGCCCGGATGAAATTTTTGCCAACTTTTTGCCAATGTGTATCTAAATATTTTATAAATACTGTCATAATCCGTATCATCAACATGTGAGAAAATTGTATGATATTTCTCAAATAATTCTCTTACATCAAAATAAAAAGTTTTTTCTCCGGCATTTGTATTAACTCTTAATAAATCAACTGGCACAACCCTATCTCCAATATTTACTTTAATTAACCGTTGTTCCAATAGCTCAAATTCTGGGTATAATTTAGCGATATATATTTTCTCTTCTTTAACACTTGATACTTTTATAAGTGGTTGATTTGGACCAAGTGTATACGTTGTGTTATCTTCTGTTAAATCAATTTTGTTTGTTTTGGGATTAAATGAAACCATTGTTTTGTCCTTGTGTTAAAAAATATGAATAATTACAGCAGTTATTAGAATATAAAAACCAAGTAATCGCCAAGTTAAATGGCCAAACGTTATTTGAATCAAAAAATAAGGCAGTATTATATCAAAAATTTTTGATACAGGCATATGCTTATAAGATTCTAATATCCCCCCAACACTAATAATCAACGTGCCTGTCAATCCAACTAAAAAGAAGGTCCACGCAAACTCTGCATTTACAATTGCCCAAAATAAAAGCGCATAAATTATCATTTTGTGTCCTTTATATTACAGATTAAGTGGTATAAATAGATTGCAGTTAAAACATTAAGTATTTGCCAAATATCTTTACTAAAATATACAGGGAACAAAGGATTATATAGTAAAACTATCATACAGGATATTATATTTATTTTACTGACTTGTAAGTATTCTTTTATTATGTAATACGCCATACTTCCACAGATTGCTAAACGTAAAAACTGATAAAACCCATAAGGCATTGGAAATATTGCCAGTCCCAGTAATATGCAGCAAGTTATCAATAGTTTTTTCATTATTATCTCCGAAAAAAATAACCGCCATGGAATTGGCGGTCGGGTGCTTTCAAAATCATACGATAAATGACCCTGCTGCTTTCGGGCAAGCCCTGTTATATAACAACAGACACCCGACCAACTTGGTCAGGCAATAACGGTGCGATGCACCATAATGGAATCACGATGCAAACGCACCGTATCGTATGGGGTTTGAAAGCCCTGAATCCAATTCCCATCGGATTCATGTCTGATTATATCAGGAAAATATACAAATGTAAAATTTTGTGTGTTGAATAAAAACTTTGTCATTCCCGCGCAGGCGGGAACAGGGTCTTGAAAAAATTTGTGTGCCCTTGTACAATTTTGATATGAAAGATTATCACTTCTGGGTTTATATATTGTTTGATGAACGCGCCAAGGGAACTTATATTGGTGTGACGAATAATCTTGAACGGCGTATGTATGAACACAAAATGGGATTAGATGACGGTTATACCAAAGAACATAATATTCATAAATTAGGATATTTTGAATACTACAAATATGTTAATAATGCGATTGCGCGTGAAAAACAATTAAAGAAATGGAAACGGGCATGGAAATATCGATTGATTGAAACAATGAATCCAAATTGGATTGATTTGGCCGACGATTTAGAGAAAAACATAGAGTTTTGGAAAAACAAAGAAACTGTTTAGACCCTATTCCCGCCTGCGCGGGAATGACAAAGGGTATTATGCGTAAACAAACAAAAAACGCGCGGGAATGACAAAATTCAAGGAATCCAAGAATGGCAATTTATATAAAAAAACTACTGGAAATTATTCTGGGAATACATTATAGTCCTTTTCGCACGCCGGTGTAGCTCAGCTGGTAGAGCATCTCATTCGTAATGAGGGGGTCGTAGGTTCAAGTCCTATCACCGGCACCAGATAACAATCCCGCCCGCGGGATTTTTTTTGTAAATTTGCAAAGTGTTCAAGAAAATTTAATCGGATTGATGATTTTGATTATCAGATAATTTTCTGTTTTACTTTTTAATAATAATTGCTATAGTACACACATACCAAAATCAAAGGATGGAAAAATGGCTAAAAAAACTTCAGAAACCGTAGTTGTAAAAAACTATAAAAAAACCGGTATTATTGCGGCCCTTGTCGTTGTTGTTGCGGCTTTGGGTATTTGGGGTATCAGCGCACTTAAATCAGATTCACACACATCTTCTGTTGAGGACGCACTTGAGGTTGTGACCGAAGAAGCGGTCAGCGGCGCCGATATGCGAATCGCGGTTGTTCGTATGGATGCAATCCAGGGCGGTGCGGTTGCATTAAAAGATTTGCGTGCACAAAAAGAAAAATATGAAAATCAATTGCGTGATGAATTGACCAAAGAACAAAAAGAACTGGAAAAAGAAAAAACAGAAATCGAAAAATCTCAGGATGTTCTGTCCCGCGAAGCATTGCAGCGTCGCATTGTTGACTATCAAAACAGGGTCACAAAACTGCAACAGGAATTGACAGAACGTGCCCAGTCTGTTGAAAAGGCATATCAGCAGGCCTTGAATGAAATCCAAGTTGAACATTTGGATCCATTAATCGAAGGCATTATCGCAAAAAAGAAATTGTCTTTGGTTGTCGATGGTCGTATGGCACGCACAGGTGCAGATATTTCGAACCTGGACATCACAGAAGAGGTTATCAGAGCATTGGATAAAAAAGTATCCAAGATTGATATGGAAACACCAAAAGGTTTCTAAAAGATTTAGCAATAAAAAAGTCCCGCCATTGGCGGGATTTTTTTATATTGACTTGCTTTTTAGAAAAATCCATTGTAACCTGTATATTGATGAAACAAACAACAATAATTATTATTAAATAAGGCTACACTGCGCTTCGCACGGTGGCTGGGGCGCATGGGCGCCTTTTTTTAATACAAAACACAGGAAAAAACATGACATATAAAAAGACCGATGCACGCCCAGATTTTACCGCGCTGGAACAGCAAATGTTGTCAAAATGGGCAAATGAAAACACATTTCATAAATCGTTGGAAAATACTAAATCTGGTCGTCCATTTTCATTTTATGACGGTCCTCCGTTTGCGAATGGTACACCGCATTGGGGGCATTTGGGTGTATCGGTCGTCAAAGACATGATTGCGCGTTTCCAGACGATGAATGGACGCTTTGTTCAGCGTGAACTGGGGTGGGATTGTCATGGGCTGCCTGCGGAAAATTCTGTAGAAAAGAAACAGGGCAGGGCAGCCAAAGATATCGTTGCCAGCGATGGTATTTCGGCATTTTGCGATATGTGTCGCACAGATGTTATGACCTATGCGAACGAGTGGAATCGTTTCATCACTCGCATGGGGCGCTGGGTTGATATTGGCGATGGATATGGATATAAGACCATGGATAAAAATTATATGGAATCCATGCTGTGGACATTAAAAGAATTGTATAATCGTGGATTGTTATACAAAGATTACAGTGTAAATCCATTTGACTGGGTCAATGGTACGGTTGTATCGAATTCCGAAGCATCTCAGGACTATCGTGAAATTATTGATGATGCGGTGACGGTTTGGTTTGAATTAGAAAATGGCGACCGTGTGATTGCTTGGACAACAACACCATGGACCTTGCCTGCAAATTCTGCGTTGGCGGTAAATCCAAATATGACATATTTGCGCATGCAGGATGCCGATGGCGCGGTTTATGTTATTGCGCAAAGCCGTCTAAAAGACTATGAAAAACAGTTTGCCAAAGCAATAGAAATCGGTCATGTATCAGGCGCAGACCTGGCGGGTATGCACTATACTCCACTGTTCCCATATTATGCGGGGGCGTCTGAATTATTATTCCGGATTATTCCAGCAGACTATGTATCGGACAGCGACGGTACGGGCATTGTGCATATTGCACCGGCTTATGGCGCAGACGATTTTTGGGCGGCAAAAAATATCGACCCAAAATTCCCAGTATTGTTAAATGTTGACAGTTATGGAAATTTTGATGAAACAGTCACAGATTTTGCAGGACAAAATATCTTTGAAGCAACACCTGCGATAATGGATTGGTTAAAAACAAACGGTAAATTGGTTAAAAAAGAACAATACAAACATTCGTATCCATTTGGCGATCGCAGCAAAGAAAAATTGATTTATCGGGCAACCGATTCTTGGTATATCGATGTGCCGAAAATCAAAGATAAATTGTTGGCAAATAATGCAAAGGTAAATTGGACCAGTGCTGGCGAAAGATTCCGCAGTTGGATTGAAAACGCGCGTCCTTGGTCAATTTCCAGAAATCGTTTCTGGGGCATGCCGTTACCAATCTGGGAACGCGACGGCGAATACAAAGTATTTGGCTCAATTGCAGAATTGGAAGAATTCTTTGGCGTTGAAATAAACGACCTGCATCGTCCAACATTGGACAAATTGACCAAAGACGGTTGGACGCGTATTCCAGATGTCTTGGATTGCTGGGTCGAAAGTGGTTCTATGCCATGGGCATCCCTGCATTACCCATTTGAAAATGTTGAACGATTCAATGCAACATTTCCAGCTGACTATATTATCGAAGGTCAGGATCAAACGCGCGGTTGGTTCTATGCATTGATGGTGTTGGCGACTGCTTTGTTTGACAAGCCAGCTTTTATGGCAGTATCAGCAAACGGTATGGTTGTGGACGAACACAAGAAAAAGTTTTCCAAATCACTGCGCAACTTTGTTGATCCGTCGGCACAAATCGAATTGTATGGCGCAGATGCTGTGCGCTTGTATATTTTGGGCTCTAATTTTATGAAGGCTGAACCGGTCCCCGTTGACAAAGAAGGCAAGGTCTTTGCTGAATCAACAAAAACAATCCAGACACCATTGTGGAACGCATATCACTTTTTTACATTGTATGCGAACGCCGGCAATATTACTGCGTATGAAATGACGAATCCGACCAATCCGTTGGATAAATATATCTTGGCGGAATTGAATATGTTGACCGACATTGTGCGCGCAGCATTGACCGAATATAAACCGGATGTCGCCGTCAAAGAATTTGTACGATTCCTGGATATTTTGAACAATTGGTACATTCGTCGTGGTCGCGCCCGTTTCTGGGACGAAGAACAGGCTGCGTTTGACACATTATACACAGTGCTGACGCGTTTCTGTCGCGTATTGGCACCGTTTGCGCCGTTTATATCTGAATATATCTATACGAATCTGACGGGTGCAGAATCTGTGCATCTTACTTCGTTCCCAGAAACGGTTGCCACCGACACAAAAATTGTGGACGATATGCGTCGTGTACAAATGATTGTGTCAACAGGCAAGCAATTGCGTGAACAGTATAAATTGCGCAACCGTCTGCCGCTGAATTCTTTGATGGTTGCTGGTGTAAATATGCCCGAATACGCCGATATTATCCAGGACGAATTGAACGTCAAATCGGTTGTGTTCCGTGAAACATTTGATGATGTGGCGGATTCTTTTGTGTACCTGATTACGCCAAAAATTGGCGCGCGTCTGGGTGGCGCATTACGGGAAATTATTCCTGCGGTAAAACGTGGCGATTATGAATTGGTGGGCGATAAATTATTGACTGCTGGCCATGAATTAAACGCGGACGAATTTGAAATGCGCCTGAATATGCGTGACGGTGTGACGGGCGCGGCGTTGCCAGATAACACCGCGGTTGTCGTTCTGGATACAGATGTTAATTCAGAATTAATTGCCGAAGGATTGGCAAATGATGCCCTGCGCTTTATCCAGGATACACGCAAGGCAGCAAACTTGGATGTGTCAGACCGCATTGTTTTGACATATTCGGCGGACCCGGCCCTGGCAAACGCGCTGGAAACCCATAAAAAGCGCATCATGCACGAAGCGTTGATTGTCAAAATGGTTGCGGGCGACGGCGAGTACGAAACCGAAATCGAGGGCTATAACCTGGCGATTTCTGTAAAACGGGCATAATATGTTAACACCGCAAAGATATTTTGAATTGGTTCCCCCGACCATTGACATGACAATTCGGTCGGAACTGTATCATACAAATGAATTTAACTTTGCGGTGGCGGTGATTCTGTCTGCCCAGGCAACAGATAAAAAAGTAAACGAGGTTACGCCCGCTTTGTTTGCGGTTGCACCAACACCACAGAAAATGTTAGACCTGGGGGTTGATGGATTAAAAAATCATATCAAAGTGATTTCGTTCTTTAATAACAAGGCAAAAAATATCATCGCGTTGGCCGAACGTTTGGTTGCCGAAAATATGACAGATACATTTCCAGATAAATATCACAATCGTGATGAATTAATGCGCCTGCCCGGCATTGGACAAAAGACCGCAAATGTTATCTGTAATGTTTTGTGGCATGCGCCAAATATCGGTGTTGATACACATGTATTCCGTAATGCACACCGATATGGCTGGGTCGATGACGCGGACAATACGCCCGAAAAAGTAGAAACAAAATTACTGAAAAAAATTCCAAAAAAATATCACCCAATTGTAAATCATGTAATGGTTTTGCACGGTCGCTATGTGTGCAAAGCGCTGAGGCCTGAATGCAACAAGTGTCCAGTTGCCAGATGGTGTACATATGCCGCCAAAAAATAATTTACAATAACAATAAAAGGTTAAAAAATAATGACAAAGGAACAAATAAAGAATTTTTTTATTAATGATGCTTGCAGCAGATGTAATCTAAGCGAGAAAGATATTTCGCAACAGGAAAACGTCCCCGGTTTTTTCAGAAATGTTATAGAGGTAGATTCATTAGATATTGTTGAAATATCTTTCTTACTATCATCAGAAATGAAAATTGACATATCAGACGAAGACGTTGATACAATTGCTAATTATTCACTAAAACAGATTGTTGATTTTATTCATGGTAAATATATTATTGGTAATTCTTCACCCTCGATTACGCCAAATTGTAATAACAGATTTTCTGGCTATCGTATTGAAAAAAGCGGTTCCCCTTATTGCAAAGTGTTAAAGGAAGCATGCAAACAGCCCGAGCGTTCAAACCACACAATTGAACCGTATTGCTATGTTATCGGCTGTCCTTTGTATAAATACCTTCAAAAGTCCCGCTAAAAAGATTTTTAATCTGTGGCTTTTTGCAACACTGCGGAAAATGTGGATTCTGCGACTTTTTTACCACCGACCAACGCAATTCCATGAAATTTGTACAAACTCATCTTAGAAGTTAACAGTTCCACATGCAGTTCCAGTTTATCACCAGGGCGCACCATATGCGAAAATCTAATTTTTTCCATTGTTGTAAAGTACCCCAGTGTACCTTGCCGTTCGTGTTCTGATAATCTGCTGAATGCAACAAAGCACGCGGTTTGGGCCAATGCCTCGACCTGTAAAACACCCGGCATAATTGGATTGCCTGGAAAATGCCCATCGCACCAAAATTCATCGTCTCGCACATATTTTACACCGACTGCGCTGGTATCGTTAAATTCACGAATCTCGTCAATCAGTCGCATATTACCCCGATGTGGAATAATCTTTTCGATTTCTTTTGCGTCTATCATAATCCTGCCTTTTGGTTGTGTCTCAGTTTTTCATTTGCTTTTTTAACCACGCATAATGACGCATAAATTCTGTGCCAGGGCCCGCTGGATACCCCATATGTGATTCGCCGTCCGGAATATTGCGGAAAACGCCACTGTTTGCGCCAACGGACGCGTCGTTCCCAATTTTCACGCCGTTTGCGACCCCAACGTGTCCGCCCAGCAAAGCGCGGTCACCCACAACAACACCGCCTGCAATACCAACACCACTGGCCAAGAAACATTCGTCACCAATAACAACCCCATGTGCAATCTGGCACAGATTGTCAATTTTTGTGCCATTACCAATGCGGGTATCTGTCATCGCCCCCCGGTCTATGCATGTATTTGCACCAATTGACACGCGTTCACCGATTACCACGCGTCCAACATGTGGTATAAATATGTTTTTGTTTCCCTGACGGGTGTATCCAAACCCGTCTTTGCCAATAACTGCATTTGCGTTTATCACGCAATTTGCGCCAATTGTTGCGTTTTCGATATGTGCGCCACTTTGAACAATTGTTCCGCGCCCCAAAACAACATTTCGTCCGATAAATGCCCCAGGGTAAATTTTTACATCTGGTTCAATTACCGCGCCCCGTTCAATTGTTACAAACTGACCAACATAGGTTGTTCTTTTTTTACGAAAGAATACCCCACGTTCAATAAAGGCGTGTTTACTGATGCCAAATCGTGGTTTTTCCCGATAGATTTCGCCCAAAATTTTCACAATATTTCCGCGTGGGCTGTCTGTGACCAACAAGGTTGTGCCCTTGGGTGCATGCTTTGCCAATTCTGGCTGAACCAGAATCACGGTTGCACGTGTATTTTCCAATACAGATATCGGCAAAATTTTGAACGCATTACTGTTTTGTTCAGTCGAATAGAACGCCAGTTGTCCCGCCCGCGCATCGGCAATTGGTGCAACCCCACGCACAGGTTCATTCGCATTTCCACGCAGTTCCAAACCAAATTTGGCCGCCAACGCACCGGCTGTTGTTTTACTTGCCGCCGGCATAAACAAAGATCTAATTGCTTTCATCATAGTGCTTCGATTATAGATAAAAAAAATTCCACATTCCACATTTTTATAAAAGTTTATATTTTTACTTGCGTTTTAATAATTACCCTATATAATGTATATTGTTCTTAAATAATAATTTAAGGGCGGGGTCGAAAGAAACCCCGCCCTTTAACTAAGACATCTAATAACGCAAAGGAGTGTATCAAATGTCTTTTGTATCAATGCCTCGTCAGGACTTGCTGTTAGCCATCGATTCTTTGGCCCAGGAAAAGCAAATTGATCGTGAAATTGTTTTTGAATCTTTGGAAATTGCAGTTGCCAAGATTGCGAAACACAAATATGGCGAAGAATTTAATATTATTGCTGATATTGATCGTAAAAACGGGGCGATACATGTTAAACGTTTGTTTACAGTTATTGAATCACCAGAATCTGTCGGTGAAGAATACGATGCCAACACAATGTTGACAGTGGGTCAGGCTAAAAAATACGCAAAAAATCCTGTGGTTGGCGATGTTGTCGAGGATGCATTACCTGAGCCAGAATTTGGTCGTATGGCATTCCAGACGGCCAAGCAAATCATGACAACACGTGTTCGCGATGCAGAAAAAGGCCGCCAGTTTGAAGAATTCAAAGACGAAATCGGTGATATCGTCAGCGGTGTTGTAAAACGCATCGAATTTGGCAATGTTTATGTTGATATCAATGGCAAAGCCGAAGGCTATATCAAGGGCAGTGAATTAATCCCAGGCGAACGTTTAAGCACTGGCGACCGCGTTCGTGCGTTAATTATGGATGTTGTCCGTTCTAATACTGGGCCTCAGATTTTTATGACTCGCACACATCCATTGTTCATGGAAAAGCTGTTTGCCCAAGAAGTGCCAGAAATCTACGAAGGTGTTATCAAGATTAAATCTGTTGCGCGCGCACCTGGCTCGCATGCGAAAATTGCGGTTGAAACGGCCGACCCATCTATTGATGCGGTTGGTATGACTGTTGGTATCAAGGGTACTCGTATCCAGCCGGTTATCAACGAATGTCATGGCGAAAAAATCGATGTTATTTTATATTCAGAAGATCCTGCGGTGTTCATTGTGAATGCTATGCAACCGGCCAAGGTCGCAAAAATCATCGTTGACGAAGATACACGCAGTGCTGCCGTCGTTGTGAACGAAGATCAGCAGTCTTTGGCAATTGGGCGTCGCGGTCAAAATGTCCGCCTGGCAACCCAGTTGACGGGCTGGAACATCGATGTTATGAACGAAGCCGAAGAGCAAGAACGTCGTGCCAAAGAATTCAAAGAAAAGACAGAATTATTCATTGGTGGCCTTGATGTTGATGAAATGATTGCACAATTATTGATTACCGAGGGCTTCCGCACAATCGAAGAAATCGCATTTGTTGATATTGCTGAATTGGAAAGCATCGAAGGCTTTAATTCTGAATTGGCATCTGAATTGCAAAAACGAGCCAAGACCTATCTGGATAAGGTTGAACATGATTATATGACTGCGGGACGCAACTTGGGTATGTCTGACGATTTGTTGGCATTTGACTTTATCAAGCGTCCAATAATTATGAAATTGGGTGAAGCTGGTATTAAATCTTTGGAGGATTTGGCGGATCTAGCAACCGATGAATTGGTTGAAATTCTGGGCGAAGACACAATGTCCAGCCGCTTGGCAGGTCGCGTAATCATGAAAGCACGTGAACTGGCGTATGGCATAACCAAGGACAATAAATAAAAAACACACTGTTTGTGACCGAAGGAAGCAAAAATATGGCAACATTAACACTTGGAAAATCTGTAACAACTGATGCTGTGCGCAGCAAAAAGGGTGACGCGGTCTTTGTCGAACGTCGTCGTCGTGTTGTCGCACCAAACAGCAAAGAATTGCGGGACGAGCCTGTTGCGCCATCCGCACCAAAAAATGCAGCAGATGAAAAATTGCGTGCAGTATTGGCCGCAGCCAAGGCGCGTGAAGAAGAACGCAAACAACGCGAAGCAGACGAGGCCGCAGCCCGTGCTGCGCGTGCCGCTGAAATCGAACGCGAAAATCGCGAGTACGAGCAGGTTCGTGAACAATTGGCTGCACGTGAAAATTCAAGTATTGCAGATGTGTCTGATGTCGCCGAAGGTGTGCTAGCACAAAAACAAAAAAATCAATCATCTCAAAAGACCTTTACAAACAATTCCGCACCCGGCACCAATCGCAAGGGGCGCGACAACGATGACGAAGATGTGCGCCCAAATCGCTTTGGTAATGGCAAGAAAGATTTCAAAAAATCTGGCAAAATCCATTTGAATGATATTGTTATGGGTGGTGGCGATGATGACGATGATGAAATTGGTATTCGTGGTGCAAATCGTCGCCGTTCCGAGGCTTCGTTAAAAAGATTTCGTGAAAAAGCGCGCGCAGTATTTTCTGCCCCTCAAAAGGTCGAGCATATCGTATCCTTGGGCGATACAATTACTGTCAAAGACCTGGCGGCCGCCATGGCAGAAAAGGTCAGCAATGTTATCAAAAAACTGATGGAAATGGGCATGATGGTGTCTGTGAATCAGTCGATTGATGCCGACACAGCGGAACTGATTGCTGGTGAATTTGGTGCAACGGTTAAACGCGTTGTTGTAAAACCATACGCAGAAATTTTGGAACGTGAACCAAACCCAGAAAATTTGACCCCACGTGCACCTGTTGTGACGGTTGTGGGCCATGTTGACCATGGTAAAACATCCCTGTTGGACGCATTCCGCAACGCAAATGTCGCAGCTGGTGAAGCGGGTGGCATCACCCAGCATGTATCATCGTACGAGGTTAAAACAAAATCTGGTGCAATGATTACATTCCTGGATACACCGGGTCACGAAACATTTACAGCCATGCGCGCCCGCGGCGCCCAAATGGCGGATATTGTTGTGTTGGTTGTGGCGGCAAATGATTCTATCATGCCCCAAACTATCGAGGCTATAAACCACATCCGCGCAGCCAATGTTCCGTTTATTGTTGCGATTAACAAAATCGATTTGCCCGAAGCAAACCCGACCCGAGTTAAAACCGACCTGCTGCAGCAAGAGGTCCAGGTTGAAGAAATGGGGGGCGATGTCCAATGTGTAGAAGTTTCTGCAACGAAAAAAATCGGGCTGGATAAACTGGAAGACGCAATTTTATTACAGGCCGAAATGATGGAATTAAAGGCCGATGCGGACATGTCGGCGGTCGCCTATGTTGTCGAAGCTAAAATGGAAAAGGGGCTGGGGGCAGTTGCAACTGTGTTAATGCGCCAGGGTACATTAAAGATTGGCGATGTGTTCGTTGTTGGCGAAACATTTGGTCGTGTTCGTGGCTTAATAAATTCTGCGGGTGAACGTGTTAAATCTGTTCGTCCGGGCCAGCCTGCGGTGGTACTGGGGTTAAATACGGTGCCGGGTGCTGGTGATGAACTGCGCGTCATGGAGACCGAGGCCCAGACCCGTGAAGTCGCGGCTTATCGTGCCCAGGTAACCAAGGACAAGGCAAATGCTGTTAAACGTTCATCGCTGGAAGAATTATTCGCCAAACGCGATGAATCCAAGAAATTAGTCCTGCCGATTATTTTGCGTGCCGATGTGCAAGGCTCTGTCGAAGCAATTACAGACATGGTCAAAGACATCAATACAGACAAGGTTGGAATAGAAATCTTGTCATCGGGTGTTGGCCAGATTACCGAGGGCGACATTCGCCTGGCAACGGCATCTGGTGCGGTTGTGATTGCGTTTAATGTGCGTGCAGATTCTGCTGTTCGTGATATGGCACGCAATAACGGTGTTGATATTCGCTATCACAGTGTTGTTTATCGCATCACAGACGAAATCAAAGAAATTCTGTCGGGTAAATTGGCCCCTGAAAAGCGTGAAACATTTATCGGCTATGCGGACGTTATTGCCTTGTTCACGGTCGGCAAAGGTGTCCGCGTTGCAGGGTGTCGCATGACCGAAGGCACGATTAAAAAAGATGCATTCGTTCGTCTGTTGCGCAACAACGTTGTAATATACGACGGTAAAATCGGGCAGCTTCGTCGTGAAAAGAACGAAGTCAAGGAAGTGTCTGGTGGCGTTGAATTTGGTATGTCCTTTGACAAGTACAATGACTTGAAAGAAGGCGACCGTGTCGAATGCTACGAGGTCGAAGAAGTTCGCGCCAAACTATAAAATTCCCCCGCAATCTGCGGGGGTGTTTTTTTGTTAAATTTTATTTATCGAATACTGTAAAAGAATCAGTTATAATACCCAGGCACCAGAATAACTTTGGTGCGGGGTGATAATTCCGTCCACGATGCACTTGATACTGTTTATAGACGCAACACATAAATCATTAGATTTTTAGCGCTTTGCGTTATTCAGTCGCAACTGTCCGCACGCCGAACCAATATCTGTTCCTCGTTCGCGTCTGATGCGGGTGTGCACCCCGTTCTTTATCAGTGTATCTTGGAATCGATGCACCGCATTGCCCGACGGCGATGCAAAGTCGCGTTCATCAACTGCATTCCAAGGAATTAAATTCACCATACAGTTTTTACCGTGCAACAGTTCAGATAATTTTTCCGCATGTTCTGGTGTCGCATTATACAGCACTGTTTCACCATTTTCATCTTTCTTGCCTAACAAGATATATTCAATCATTAACTGTCGATTGTGGTTATCTGTGAAACGCCATGCTGCATTCATAACATCGTTTAATTTATATTTATTATTAATCGGCATAATTTGTGACCGCAGTTCATCGGTTGGCGCATGCAAAGAAATCGCCAGATTTATTGGTCGTCCCCAATCAATCAGCCGTTCAATCCCTGGCACAATCCCACATGTAGATACAGTTATCCGTCGCCATCCAATCCCCATTTGTGAATTGGCGCGTTCAATAAAGTCAATTACATTTTCTGTGTTTTGTAAAGGCTCGCCCGTACCCATGACAACTATGTGTGATACATCGTCATTATTTGCATCTCCGTTTGGTCGAATCGATTTTTCTGAAAGTTTATCTTTGCGCAGTTCCCATTGTGCCACCAAAATTTGTGAAAAAATTTCATTTGCTGTCAAATTGCGTTTCAGTCCCAACAAAGTGCTGGCGCAGAATCTGCATCCCATTGCACATCCAGCCTGGGAACTGACACAAACGCTGTTGCCATATGTTGTGCGCATAAGAACGCATTCAATCTGCTCGTGGTCATTTAATTCCAGCAAAAACTTGGTTGTTTCACCATCGGCCGAATCCAGTTTTTTTACAATTTTTACAGGCAAAGTCTGTGCCATACTTTCCAATTGTTGACGCAAATTTTCTGGCACATTTTTCATAGACGCAAAATCTGGCGCTCCACGATTTAACCATTCGCGAATTTGTTTCGCGCGAAACCGAGGTTGCCCCATTTCTGTAACAAACTTTTCCAGTTCTGCATCAGTCAGATTAAATAGGATTGTCTTCATAATTTATACCGTTCATCATTGATAACAATAACCGCCTTGCGCCGCAGTTGTTTTAACTGTTGATCGGCCATGAACATCGCCTGTTTATACATGGTGTTTTGCTTTATCATATTGTCCAGATTTTTATATTCGCTGGTCTTTTTCGTGCCGCACACCAACAACACAGAAGCGTCATCTGCACGTTTCGACCAAGTCAAAATGGGCAAATTAGCCACGCGTTCACGCATATCTTCGGCCAGTTCATATTGTTTTGCTGTAAATTTTTGTGGCACACCACCAAAAGATTCCGCCATTTTGACTGCATCATCACATGATTTCGGTTTTGTTAATTTTTCGGCAATTTCCGATGGAACATCTGTCAGTCGTACAATTGTCATCTCGATTGGTAATCCGTGTTCTTGTGCTATGTTTGCGCGTTCATTGGCGATATCTTCATCTGTCACATCAACAGTTGGCATAACGGTACGCGCCACAATAATCTGCCATGCGATATCCGCCCGCAGTGCGTTGCGGGCCATCTCGCGTTCTGTTGCGCTTAAATCATCACCCAGGTTCATTTTTCTAAGTTCTGCATCAACTGTTTTATCGTCTGGGTCAACATTAAAATTCTTGGCATAAGCTAATTTTACATTGTCATCGATAATATTTTGCAAAGCCACCCGCCGATTATCAGTCGATGTGTGTCCCTGTCGCGCCATCAGTTTTGTTCGTGCGGTAACATCTGTATCCGTCACAGGTGTCCCATTAACCGATGCCACAACCGTTGCACCAAACACAGGACACGCAAACATCGTGCACAATGCTACAAAAACATTTTTTACCAAATTCATTTTTTTCTTTCCTTTCCTTAGTATTGTTGACCATTAATAGCCATTCCAAATCTGAACTGGAATGTGGTTGTTCCAACATAGTCTTCTTTGATTGCATTATCATGACGATATTCCACCGACAAATAATAGCAGGGGTGATTATAAAAGAATCCGCCCGTGTGCCGCTGAAATTCCTCAAATTCCAGATTATATATTGCGTTCCAGCGCATTGACCAGCGATTTGTTAATTGGATACCCGCACCAATAACAGCCTCGTTAATATCGATATTTTCAAGCAGTTCGGTGTTCCAATGCTGTGACCAAATATGCCCAATGTTAAAGAAATTTCTGGCTGTTCCAATGTTTGCAGATGTTTCTATATGGCGCAGTTCAAAAGTGCTTTGATTCAATCTGAATCTTGATGCCAGATTCAGCCATTTCATATTGTTATAACTGAGCCGCCCGACATAGTCCGACAACCCTTTGCGAAAACCTGTATCCAAATCTGTATCGGGCCGTTGTGAAAAATCATATGATTGCCCAACAAAGATTTCAATGTTTTTCCCTTCTTCATCAAATGCCGCCCACCGCACACCATAGTCCGCATAGGTTCCATTTTCCCACAAGTCTAACCCAGCAAACCTATTATCTGAAAATAATGTTGAATCGGTCAAAATTGTACCTGTGGAATCATTGTTCAGCGCAAATGTTTCCTCGTCCATGTTGCGCATAAAAGTTATACGCGCGCGGGGTTCCAAAATCTGCGTCCAATTACTTGTGGGTTTAAACAAAGGCAACCCCCATTCCAAATATCCGCTGGGCAAGAATCTATTTTTTATCCCCGAAAAAACACCACCACCAACCAATTCTGTATTATCAAAGTGGTACAAATCATATCGTGCAGATATGCTGGCGGTCAGTCGATTCCCACCCCACAGCGTCCATGGTGTGGTCAATCGTGCATCCCCAATCATACGCTGTGCAGATGTTCCGTCCCCTGATATTCCCAATATATCTGCGCCAAATGTCGCAAATGTTTCCCCAAATAATGGTGCTGTCTGATGTACAGCGCGAATGTTCGGCAAAATATTACCGTTTGGTGCTGACCATAATCCTGTACTGTCACGCAGTTCCTGGAATATATGAGCATCCGCAACCGCATAACCATTCTGTCCAAACAGTTCCAGTTTAGCCCCTGAATCCAAATACGGTTGGTCATCATAGAATCCGTATTTTTGCAAATATGTTTTGTCAGACGCGCGTTCCAAGAACACGGTTGCGCGCGCATATTCACCCAGTTCAATTACATCATCGTTAAATATGTGCCATCGACTTTCACCTTCGCGGTTATGGGTGAACGAACCCTGGGTTCTGTATTCAGAATGGTCTGCATTTAATCTGTGTTCTAATTGAAACAGTGGGTTTTCCTGGGTCAGATATGAAAATGTAAATGTCATATCGTGCGTATCAGACAACGATATATACAGCGGAATATTTATCTGGGTACCCATTTTATTTGTGGATTCAAAGTCGGGCATTAAAAATCCAGTCTTATATTTAACCCCCGGGTCTGGCATTTCAAAATAAGGCCACCACAGCACAGGAACATCATATGTGCGCAACACAGGGCTGTAAAATTTCAGCATACGTGATTCCATATCATGAATAATTTTATAAGTAGAAATCTTCCACGCATCCCCATACGCATCGCAATCGTCACACGCAGTAAATGTAGCGTGGCGTGCGATGGTCAAATCCCCCTTGCGCTTGACACTGTCTGATTCGACATACACGTGGTTGCCCAGCCACAGTTTTATATCGTTGCCGGATAATTCCACCCCCTGTTGCGAGATATAAGAATCGCCCAAAGTCATTCGTTGACCTGATTGATTAACTATTTCTGTATTACCAACAGTTTTGATTGTCTCGGACTTGACATCGTATTCAATTTTGTCGGCAATAATCGTATGTGGCTGGTCTGTATCAATTGACATCGCATCCGCGGTTGCAGACGCAAAAACAGACAATAAAAATGGCCACAACTTTCTTGTCATTTTTTTATCAGTATTGCCAGTATCAAAGTTAAAAACATACCTAATCCGACAGCCAGCAACCCCAGTTCAGTCAAACTGCCCACCATATTAGACAGCGACATATACAACCCCATCGTGCCCGCCATCGCAGCAACCGCAATCATTGGCGCAAAACTGGCGCGCCGTCGCAATAACGAAGACCTTAACAATATCATCGTACACAAGGCCGCCAACATCAGATTCATTAACGGACTCAAAAATCTGTTGCCCAGTTCAGTCAGTACAGTTTTTTGTTGTTTTTTTGATTCTGCATCAAACGCAACCCGTACCAAATCCCACGTTGGTATTCTGCGAACGCGGAAAGAGTTATTGCCACCCTTGTCTTCCAGGTTCAGATCCATACCAAATGTGTCAAATGTTCCCGTCACCATCATATCCCCTGATGTCTGCAACGCCCCATTTGTCATAATCAGCGATAATCCACGTACTGTTGATACCAGTTTACCTTTTTCTGCGAAAATCATAGAAGGCGAATTTTCATCACGCATATCAGATAACATCACCTGGGCCAAATCATGCCCATTTACATGGTCGACATACACAACCAATCCATCTGATATTTCGGTAAACGCACTTTCTTGTAATTTCATATGCGCCAAACCGTATTTCAGGTTCCATTGTGTGTCATAAAATTTAGCCTGGCTGTACGGCACAATCCAAATATTTATTATCAGATTTAATATCGTCAACACTGTTCCAAAAATCAAAGCAGGTCGTGCTATTTGTATTGGTGACAACCCAGATGCCACCATAACCGTAATTTCATTATCGCCAATCATTTTGTTGTATGTAAATATCACCGCAATAAAGCAAACAAACGGCACAATAATCGATGCGATAAATGGAATCATCAACGATGTCATTCCCAAAAAACTGCCGACATCAATGCCGTATTTCAGCAGAAATTTCATCATGGACATAATTTGCATCATCCATGCCAATCCTGTTAAAATCAGCAGCAACATAATAAAAATTGCAATCAATTGACGCAAAAAATACCGGTTCAAAATCTTCATGTTTCCCAGTATAAATTATTAATTCCCAGTTTTCAAGGCATAGATATGCATGCTTATTCGTATCTTAAACTGTCAATTGGGTTCAATTTAGCAGCCTTCATTGCGGGCATAACCCCGGACGACAGTCCGACAATTATAGCCACCGACACCGACAGTACCACTGGCCAAATACTGAACGGCACATTATACCCCAGTATAAAACGACCGACCCCCTGGGACAGACCAACACCAATTACCAGTCCAATCATAGACCCAATAAACGAAATCAGAACAGATTCAGACAGGAATTGAATAATAATCATGCGTTCACGCGCGCCAATTGCCTTGCGAATACCGATTTCGCGTGTTCGTTCTGCGACCGATACCAACATCATGTTCATAATTCCAATTGCGCCCACCAACAAAGACACAGCAGCAATTGCAATCAACAACAATTTCATATATCCTGTAACAGTTGTCATTGTTTCCATAACTTGTTTCATATCCATAATCTGGAAATCATCAACCACATCGTCTTTCAGTTTATGCCGTTGTCGCAACAGGGTGGTTATCTGTTCAATGGCCATATTGTTATCAGATTCTGCAAACAGTTTCAGCGCAATCATATTAACAGAATTTGGGAAGCGTGACCCCTGCAAACGCTTTTTCAGTGTTGTAATAGGAATTATAATCATATCATCCTGACTGCCCATGGCAGAATCGCCTTTAGCACGGGTGACGCCTATGATAACAAATGGGGTGTTTTGTACACGAATAACCTCGCCCACAGGATTTTTCGGCAACCCCAATTCTTGTGCGGTTTCTGGCCCTATGACAGCATAGGTCGAAGCATTGCGCACCGCAGACATATCAAAGAAAGTTCCGTATTCAACCTCGATATTCTGGACGGTTGTATAATCCGGATATACCCCCACCATAGAGGTGCCCCAGTTTTTATTTCCATAAATTACCTGGGCTGCGCCATTTTGCACAGGGCTGATTGCCATAACATCCGGCAATTGACCGATAAATTCTGCATCTTGGATTGTCAGGGTTTGCCGATTTCCGGTTCGAACGCCCGCACTCTGCGCAGCGCCTGCGCGAATCATAATTGTATTTGTCCCCAGTTCAGAAAACTGGTCTGTAATTTGCTTTTGCACAGTTTCACCAACGGCAACCATAATCACCACCGCCATAACCCCGATGATAATGCCCAGAACTGTCAGAAATGAACGGATTTTATTTCCACTGATAGATAACCAAGATTCCTTCAAAATATCATTAATCGTCATTTTTTATTCCTTTTATCCTGGTTATAAATTATCGTCGTTGCGTGGTATGCGTCCGTCATAGTTTATTTTCCCGTCACGAATGTGAATCAATCTGTCCGCATATCTAGCGATATCAAATTCATGGGTAATCATAACAACAGTAATCCCCAGATCTTTGTTCAGTTTTTTGAAGAACTGCAAAATTTCATTTCCCATTTTACTGTCCAGAGCGCCTGTTGGTTCATCTGCCAAAATCAGTTTTGGTTCGCCTGCCAACGCACGTGCAATTGCAACGCGTTGCTTCATTCCCCCCGACAGTTGTGTCGGTAAATAAGATTCAAAGTTTACCAAACCCACGCGTTTCAGCATTTCGCGTGCGCGTCTTACCCGTTCATCCATGTGCATACCACGATACATCAGTGGCAACATCACATTGTCCAGTACACTTCGTTTTGGTAACAAATTAAACTGTTGAAAAACAAATCCAATATGCTCGTTTCTGACAATTGCCAGTTCGTCCGGGGTCAAGCCTGTCACATCGCGTCCATATAACTCATACACACCTGATGTTGGTGTATCCAGTGCGCCAATTATATTCATGCAGGTTGATTTGCCGGACCCAGAAGGCCCCATGATTGCAACAAATTCACCGCTTTTGACCGTAAAGTTTATGTCAAATAAAACCTGCTGCTCGCCCCCCATTTCTAATGGGAAACTTTTATTGATGTGCTTCAGCGATATAATAGCATCCTGTGCGGATTTTTTTTTCATTTTCTCTCTCTTCTTAAAATCGTCACAGATTTATAACAAACAGGTCAAGGTTGCGCTGGTGTTTTTCAGCATAAACCACCCGATACGATAATCTGTCGCATAAACAGTAATCATAAACAGCGCCAACACACAAATAACCAACAATACATTTCCTTGTTTGCCACGCATACAATACAGTGATATATTATAGAACAAGAACAGCACATAAATATCAACCATCATACTTATTGCCCAAATAGAAGCGCAATTAAAGGCCATTGCATTCAGCACCAGTATCATAGGATAAATAAAGAAAACCGATGCCAATCCTTTAATCGCAATTTCCCAGTCGCGTTCCCCGCCTGTGATTTCGGACACCAGCATCATTATTCCGCCGAACACGAACAGCAAAACCACCGCCAAAACCGGCACAATAATTATCGCGGAAAAAATCGAACCCAATGTAATTGTTGCGCCCCCCAGCAAACGAATTAACAAAACCAAGCATCCCCCCAGTAAACCATACAAGAAAGCTTTTAACATTGCTTCTTCCATGTTCCCATCGGCGACAATTTTAGTAAAATAGCGTTTTGGATTTACTATCAGATTACGAATGTGTTTGAATGCATTTTTGAATTTCTTTTTCATATTTACGCCCCTAATTTGATTATTTATATTTTTGCTTTATAATTACAAAAAATCAACGGAAAAAAACAATGATAAAAATAACAATAGCAGGTCGTCCAAATACGGGCAAATCGACACTTTTCAATGCGCTGACGGGAACGCGTGATGCGCTGGTTCATGACCGTCCTGGGGTCACGCGCGATACAATTTCGGGTGATTTTCGTGACCGCCCTTACAAGCTGTATGACACGGCTGGCTTGGAACGCGCCAATTCTGGTATTGCGCTGGATTCCACCAATATGGCGATTGATGCGGTATCGAACGCAGACGCTGTTTTGTTTGTGGTTGATGGTCGTGCTGGATTGACCAACGAAGACCTTGATTGGGCCAAACTGGTTCGCCGCAAAACACGCGCGCCAGTATTGTTGCTGGTAAACAAAAGCGAATCGGCAAAGCGCCTGGCTAATATCCATGATTTCTATAAATTGGGTTTTGGCGAACCTGTTTTGGTATCGGCCGAACACAAACGCGGTTTTGGCGAGATTTACGAATTTCTGGATAAAATTGCAGGCGACGCCGCAAATGCGACTGTTCCTGAACGGTCGTCCGACAACCGCATTAAAATCGCAATCCTGGGCCAGCCAAATGTCGGCAAATCGACATTTGTAAATCGTGTTCTGGGCGAAAAGCGTCAAATCGTAATGGATGCGCCTGGTATTACCCGTGACACGGTAAAAATCCCGACCAAATTCTATGGACGTGATATTGTTTTGATGGATACGGCGGGACTTCGTCGCAAGGCGGGGGTAACGGATGATGTTGAAACATTATCGGCATTAAAGTCGCTAGATGCGATTGACAAAGCTGATGTTGTAATTTTAATGGTTGATGCCACCAGAAATATTGAAAATCAGGCCTTAGGAATCGCATCGCGCGTCTATAATGCGGGCAAGATTTTATGCGTTGCTCTGAACAAATGGGATTTAGTGGAACCTGAAATTCGTGATGAAAAATTACTGAAATTAAAGCATCAATTTTCCAAATCTTTTCACCAGATTATCAAGCCCATGATTTTGGCGGTATCTGCTGAAACGGGTACTGGTGTCCAGAATATGTTTCGTCGCATTTATGAACAGTGGGATATCTCAAATGCCCAGGCGCCAACCAGTTTGATAAATCGGATTGTTGAAAAATTGGTCGCAGACCGTCAGCCGCCTTTGTCGCGACTAAAGCGCCCAATGAAGATTAAGTTTGCCCGTCAAACAGGCCGTCATCCAATGCGTATCACAATAAATGTTGGTGGTGCGTCTGATATCCCAGAATCATATACTCGTTATTTGCGTCGTGGGTTGGCAACTGCACTGAAATGGGAACATTTGCCAATTGTGATTGAATACGAAAAATCTGAAAATCCATACGATTAATCCCCTTCGTCTGGCGAAGGGGTGGCGCGAATGCGCCGGGGTAGTGGTAAAATAAGGACGAATTATGAAATTACCTGTAAATAATCCCCTTCGCCAGCGAAGGGGATTTAGTTGCACTATTGTATTTCTCTTTCTGCTCTTAAAAACTATAATTCTCCCCAATCCCCAGTCCCACGGCCACACCAAATGCCCCAGGTCCCCATGTCCAGTGCTTTGTGCAGCAAAGATTCCAATACTGTTGCGTGTATTTGGTGCGAACATTGGGTTTGCGTATGTTGTCAGTGGCGATATAATCAGGCAAAAACATCAGTACGTGTTTCATGTGAAAAATTATGCCACTTAAATGCCCGCATATCTATTTGATAAAAATCTTAAATATAGCATAAAACACATGACTAAACTATTTACAGAGCGCCAAAAAATTGATATAATCACAATAAACATACATGCGTTGTGCATGGTGTTTGTGTATAGAAAGGTTGGGTTTCTGGGTTGTCCAGAACACAAGGAGAGTTTTTATGAGAAATCAAAAAGTTGCGAATTCTGTAAAAAATGCGATTGGGACGGTCTTTTTGTTGACTGGTGCTTTTTTTGTATGTTCGACAATGTTGTCAATTCGTTCGGTTTTTGCAGATCCGGTTGCGCCGGCAGACCCTGTTGCATCGCAGACAGGCCCCAGGTCCGATGGGGTGGTGCGTTCTGGTCGTGCCAATGCGCGCGCCAACGCAACACGTACAACATCATCAAATCCATCTCGCACAACCAGATCACGCAGCACTGTTCAGCCTCGTGCGGTTTCTTCCCGCGCGAATGCGACTGTGGCGGGACGCACAAATGTCTCGCCATCTCGCAATGTTGTTTCTCGTGCGAATGTGGTTGCGAATCGTGCGAACGCTTCAAATGTACGTTCGGTTCGTGCACGAACTGCTACGACGGATGCAACAAACGCTTCGCGTATTTCATTGCAGGGTAATGCTATTCGTGGGTCCAAGCTGTCCACTACGGGGGGTGTGACTTCCACTTATTCGTATCTCAGCAGCAAATTGCGCACAGGCAACTATTCAAACATCATTGATGCATCCACCGGATTGATTTCTGCGGACGCGTTCAACAATTGTATGGAATCTTATTATACCTGTATGGATGAAATTTGTACTGCACGTAATGCGGCCCAGCGTCGTTGTGCGTGCGCCGGTCGTGTCAGGGCATTCGCCGATGCCGAAACCGCGCTAGAGACCGCTAACGAAGAATTGATTAAGGTTTCTGGTGAATTGGCTTTGTTGGTTGCGAACAAGGGCAAGGATATTTCCGATGCTTTCCAGTTAACGGACGCAGAAAAGGTTTTGAATTGTGTTTCATGGCAAGAAGTGACAGGTAAATATGGTCTGTCTTCTGAAGAGGCTGTAGACTGGTGCTATAATCACGGTTTTTATGGCAGTAATGGTGGCAAGGTTTCTTCGTGTGCAAAGCCATCATATTGTTCAGAATCCGGTAATAATTTTGGGTTTGATGTGACAAATCTTGATGGCAACAGTACTGATATCCTTGCGTCATTACAATCGTGGGCCGACGCCAAGGAACAGACAATAACCATCCTTGACCAAGATGAAGATGGTTTGTTGGCATCTTTTGAGAACCTGTCGTCTGTAATCAGCGGACTGGCCGGCATTGGCGGTACATTAGATTCATCAGACGATTTAAAGGACAGCCTGGCCGAGACCTGGGGCTATGAATTGTTTGAATATGCGCATAATAATGTTTGCGCACGTGTTTTGGATTCTTGTTTTAACGGCATTTACGAGGCTTGTGGAACCCCGCCATCTGGCACCAAGTGCAGCAGTGGTACGGCCCAATGTCCATATAATTATAACAGCAAGATAAGCGTAAACAATTCTGGTACATACGAATTGAACTTTGTGACACCGTCCAGTGGTTATTCGGCAACAAATTCTGCAGCTTGTTTTGGTTATGCATCCACATCAGGTGACCCTTATTCAAGTTTGCGCGGTCCTGTTGCAGACGCTCGTCGCAGTATTATGCAGAAATACGCATTGGATGCAAATGCAGATTGCGATGCTTATGGCGAACAGTTGCGTGCCACGGCCCAGAACATTGGTTATCAAAAGGTTGCAGCGCAACAGGCCCTGCAGCAAAAGCGTCTGGAATTTGCAAACGAAGAACGTGACACAATCCTGGCCAATGCGTTGCAGGCAGGAACAAATTTTGAAGCGTGTATCAGTGAACTGTACGAATGTTATGATGCCCAGCTAGACAGTCACGGCCCAGGCAAGAATACTGTTTGGACGGTATCTCGTATCCGCACATATTGCGCCCAGGTTGCAAATGTTCCTTCTTGCTATGAAGAAATGATATGCACGCCATCTTCGGCTCAGTTCAAGGCGGTTGTCGATGTTGCTGACAAAAGCAATTGTTTCAGCAGTCAGGACTACACAACAAACACCTGTCGTAACATTGTAACCCTGAACGAGATTATCAATGGTACAGGTGCAATAGGTGACGAAGTCAATGATATCAACAATTTGATTTTGGCTGGCACATTATACAATAACAACAGCAATGTTAATTCCGCTGCTTTGCGTGAATATTGCTTGCGCGATGCAATCGGTCTTGACGAAAATGACGAGGTTGCAATCCGAACATGGCTAAAAACAGAATGGGATAATATGCAGGCCGCAGCAAATGAACAGTAAAATAAAAATCCCGCATTTGCGGGATTTTTTATTTGATTATTATTGGTGACCACGAACTGGTGTCAATGTTTTTCAAATCTGTGGGCATGCTGGATGTAACCAGCAGATTCCAGTTCTGGGTGCGACCGAATGGTCCAAGTTTTCCGCGCACATTTAATACGCCTGGTTTGTCCTGCCAGATTACACAGGAATAAGCCTTGCCAGATGTCGGATCCATAACTTTTCCGTCATTGTATTCATTTTCATCTGCGTCCCATTTCATATCCCAAATAATGTCCAGCCCTGTCATTTTTGGGGCGCCTTTTACATTGTCGGCAATGTGGGTTGGATTGGCCAGTGTTTCGGAAATCTTGCCATCTGCCCCATACAGAGCGATAATGCGTCCTGCGATATTTTTATCCTTGCCATCGTTATATTCATACAGCGCAACAATCGATTTGGGTGTATTTGTCTGGTCGTCAATTGTCTGATATATACCAACAAATGGCGATGATGCATTTGCCAGTACTGGCATAAACACACACGCGGCCACAGATAAAAGTCTTATATTCATATTCCTTTCCTTTTTGATTTTATTCCTAGACGAACAGGGTATAATTTATCTTAAATAAAAAAGTTTTACAACGGTTCTTATAGTAACTTGACAAACGGTTGGTTCGTGTTATTCTGATGGTAAAATTAAGAAGTAAGATTTATACGGTGTTATAAAATGGATATGGAATTAATAGATTTTATTCGCGGTGTGTTGATATCCGGCGGTGTGTGTGTCTATTCTGACGAAACCGGAAATATAAAAGAATACACTGCGCCTATGTCTGAATCACAATTTGTGAATTTGTCTCGAATGGTTTTATCATCAACGCCCCAAGAAACCAGGGCTAAATACACAGTTTGCGTTGGTGATATAGCGATGACAGAAATTGTTATTTCCAGCAAGAAAAGGATTTTTACACCCGAAGAACAGGCGATTTTAGGGCTGTTCAATTTATGTGCCAAGCAGGTTATCGCCCAGGAAATGCGCGCAATTATGAATATGGCCACAGGAAAGGTGTATCACTGTTAAGACTAGATTGCGCGCGCCACACGACAAAATGTTACGCCGTAAACAGCTGTTGCGCCCGCCTGAATCAGCACTCGTCTCAGTTCGGAAAATGTTGCGCCAGTTGTCATAACATCATCGACCAGTAAAATCCGTTTACCTCGAATTTTATCAGGCCTGGTAACCCAGAAGCATCCACGAATATTTTCTGCGCGTTCGCGTGCATTTTTATGTCCCATATCATCACGATATTTACGATGAACTGAATCCAAATCCATTTTTATACCTGTGGCCTTGGCGATTGGTCGTGCCAATAATGTGGCCTGGTTGTATCCACGTTTGAACAGCCTGCGATTTGCCAAAGGCACCGGCATAATAACATCTGCGTCTATTTGAATATCGTGCAAAGCCAATATCATTGCACGTGCCATAAAACGCGCATAGCGGATTTTTCCACCATGCTTAAACGGCAACATGGCCGCACGTGACGCATCATCATACACGCACGCAGACCGTATCCAGTCCAATTCAGATTTTCCAGCCGCACAAACCGGACACAGTGGCATGCCACCCAAATCCAAATCTGCTGGGAACGGATATCCGCATTTGACGCATTTTGGGTTGTTAATCCAGTTCAACTTGGTCCAACATGTTGCGCATAATTCGCCGTGTGTTAAAACCGGCGTATCACACAAAGGACACGCCGGCGGAAATATAAAACTGGTTAAATCAGACAGTATTTTTACCACGACATTCTGGACGCTTGGTTATCTGTGTCACCACCAAAGATATCACGTTGTTGTTGGGACAGTGTCTCGTACTGGTCGCTGGAAATAATACGCAGGGTCAAGCCAGAATCTGTATCATTCGATAACACAGGTATAATATGTTGCTGGGAAACCCCGTTATCGATAAGTGCCTGTTCCACAATTGCCAAACGGCGGGCTGCTAATTTGCGTCCATTTTTTGTTTTGGTCATTCTTTTTGGAATCCCCAGCTGAATCGCGCGTGTTGGTTTTCTGACCACGATACCTGCGTACTCCATCAACAGATTGTAATTGTCACGTGACAATGCAGAATCATCGTTACGAAATTTGATTTTTATTTCCAGTGGACGAATTCTGTTTTCTTCGGACAGATCGCGTTGCGATGAAAAACGAGCAACCGTTGCAGACATATTGCTGGCCACATCAAATTCATCATCTGGATAGGTTGACAAGTGTTTGTTTTCTGACAAGAAAGTCTTTCTGAATGCCTGACGCAGTTCTGCTGGATTCATATTTGTCATATCGTCACGCGCCATGATGATTCGCGGTGTGTTTTTCTTTTTAACATCGCGCACAATAACATCCTTGTTTTTAATTGATGCTGTGCGTTGAGTGGATTTGCCTTGTGTTTTTGTCTTTGTTGCGGCGACAATCTCGCCAGATGCGTTTCGTGCGCTTGTGCGTTTTTGCAATTGTTTTGGCGATTCGACCTGGTTGTTATTTTTCGCCATTGGCGTCAAGACCGGCGCAGGTACAGGTGCTGTGACAATTTTTTTACCAATGCTTTCTTCGGGCAACAGACTGTCTGAACGAATCACCGAAAATTCATTTGCTGTTGGCATACGCAAAGCAAAATCATTTGTTGTACTGGTGCTGTTTTTTGCCCACAAATCATCGCTTGGTCGTTGTGGCAACAGCACATCATTAACCGTCAACAATTGTTCCCCAGTATCAACAGGTGTCGCCGTCATTGGCTTTTGTGCGGTTCGCGCAACCACAGTTCTTGTTCGTGTAGATTCGGCGACCTTTGTATTTGTTTTTGCGACTTCTTCTCCGAATGCGCTGCGCGCAGAAACACCAGCGGATGCAATATTTACAACCGGCAAACGCGCCATCGCCACAGTTGGCATTACGACCAGAACTGATAATATACTAACTGTAATAAAACGCATGGTTTCCTTTCCTTCCATCCTTATCATATAACAAATGTCGAATCGCACGCAAGTGGAAAATGTTGTTTTAACGACAATACCTTGCATAAAAATAAATGACTGTTATAATTCAGGCGAACAATGAACCAAAGGACAAGTTTATATGTTGAAAAAAACGGATGTAGTCTTATTTGATTTTGATGGCACTTTATCGGGCCAGGATTCCAATGTTGCGTTTGCCCGTTATTGCTTTCGTCGCAGTATTCGTCCGTGGTTTTATTTGCCGTTGATTGGTGTTTGTGGGATTGTTCGTTGTTTTTGTCCAGATGGAATATGGTGGCGCGAAAATATTCGTCGTTTTATTACACCGCAAATGATTAAGAGATTTGCGCCTGGTTTTATCAAACAACACAAACGTGAACGATTTGGTTGGGCGCGCGACAGGGTTCGGGCCGAGCGTGACGCAGGCCGCAGGGTTTTACTGATTTCTGCCAGCCCAGATTATTTATTGCCTGCCTTGGTAAGGGATATGAAATTTGACGCGGTTTTTTGTTCAGTGACCAACAAGAAAAAGCCATGGAAATATGAATTTTTATGCTGGGGCAAAAACAAGGTCTTGGCGATGGATGAATGGGCATGCGAAAACAAAATGATTCCGCATGTGGTGCGTGCGTATTCGGACAGCAAATCGGATATGCCAATGATGGAAATCGCCGCCGAGCAGGTTTGGATTGATAAAAAAACGGGGCTAAGAAAATAGTCCTGGTGCATTTTTTGTTCGACAATGTTAAAGTGTTTCTGTGATGTTACTAGAAACACTTTTTGATTTATTCAGTGCGTCTACCGGTGCTATATGTGGTGCCTTGTTTGCATTTTTTTTGAATCACAGACGTAACAAATCAATGTCTTCCCAGTTGTTGGTCAGTCGTCAGACACTAGAAAAAATCAAACTGGAAAATGAATTTTTGTTAAAGCAAATTCATGACAAAGAAAATTTAATTTTGCGGATGCAGATGGAAATTCTGGGTAAAAAAGGTTCGGCAAAGACTAAAACAAAAAAATCTAAAAACTAAATATTTGCAAACGGCTTTTTTTTATCCTAGAATTTACCTGTTATGAAATTTAAAAAGTTTTTGCGCATATTATTGAATATCTTTTTTTGGATTTTCGTCGCATGTATCGCGACACTGGCGATATTGATTTTGATTTATGGTAATGATTTGCCAGACTATAAAAAGTTGGCGACATATGCGCCGCCTGTTGCAACCCGACTGTATGCATCTGATGGTTCTTTGTTGCAAGAATACGCCGAAGAGCGTCGTGTGTTCATTGATTATGATGATATGCCACCAATGCTGGTAAACGCCTTCATTGCGGCCGAGGATCAAAATTTCTGGACTCATCCAGGTATTGATGTTCAGGGCATAACCCGCGCGTTGGCGAACAACGCATTGCGTGTATTTGGATACGACACAACGTTGTCTGGCGCATCAACCATAACCCAACAGGTTGCCAAGAATTTCTTTTTGACATCCGAACGCACGATTTCCAGAAAAATAAAAGAAGCTATACTGGCTTTGCGGCTGGAACGCAGTTTTTCCAAGCAACATATTTTAACCTTGTATATGAATCAGATATTTTTGGGTGCGCGTGCTTATGGTGTTGGATCGGCGGCATTGATGTATTTTAACAAACCGGTATCAGATTTAACATTGGCGGAATGTGCATTTTTGGCCTCTTTGCCCAAGAGTCCAAATGACAGCGCCCGTGCTATGGATCGTCGCAACTATGTGTTGCGCCGCATGGTCGAAGAAGGCTATATAACCCAAGCCCAGGCTGATGCCACCGTCACCGAAGAATTAAATATCAACAGTGGTTTTACCGCCCAAATGGAAGAAGATTTCCAATATTTTGCCGAAGATGTTCGCCGTCAGTTACTGGGTGTGTTGGGACGCGAAACCTTGTATAACCAAGGATTGTACATAAAAACAACAATTGTTCCCGAATTGCAACGCGCCGCCGCCGCCGCCCTGAAAAAAGAATTGGACGCATATAATGCCGGTCGTAGCGAAAAATTACAGGGCGCAATCATTGCTATGAATCCACACACAGGTCGCATTGTTGCGATGACCGGGGGTTACTCTTTTAGCGACAGTTCTTTTAACCGCGCAACCCAGGCGTATCGTCAAATTGGATCTACCATTAAACCATTTGTGTATCTTGCCGCATTGGAGCGCGGTTTCAGCCCCCAGACAATGATTCTGGATGCGCCGATTGTTGGGTGGCGTGAAAACGACATGTTGTGGAAGCCTGAAAATTACGACAAAAAATTCCTGGGCGATGTTCCGTTGCGTCTGTCATTGGAAACATCTCGCAATGTGCCAACGGTTCGTTTGGTGGAACAAATTGGCACGCAGAATGCGATTGAGGTTGCCCAACGTTTTGGTGTTTATCCGTCTGATATGCCCAATATAAATTTATCTATGGCATTGGGGTCCGGCGAGACGACGCTGGAAAAATTGGTATTGGGTTATTCTGCATTTGTAAATGGCGGTCATGCGATACAGCCTCGCTTGGTCGATTATGTCGAGGACAGATACGGACGCCTGATTGATGGCGCGCCGACCCAGATTATTCAATGGTCTGACGATTTGTTGCCACCCCAGAAAGAAAACGAATCTGAATTATTGTCAGATCCGCAAAGTTTATATCAAATCGTATCTATTTTACAGGGGGTGGTTGAACGTGGTACCGGCAAACAGGCGCGTGTTCCCGGTCATACAATTGCAGGTAAAACAGGCACATCTAACGATGTCAAAGATGTATGGTTTATCGGTTTTTCCAAGAATCTGATTGCCGGTGTCTATTTGGGCTTTGATACACCAAAATCGTTGGGGGCAGGGGCGGGTTCTCATATGGCGTCGCGTGTTTTTTCTGATTTTATGAGTGTTGCCCTGGCCAATGAAAAGAATCAGCCTTTTGCGGTCCCTGATGGCATGACATTTATGCGTGTCAACCGTCGCAGTGGTGCATCTGCCACGGCCGATCCAAATGGCACAATTATTCAAGAGGTTTTCAAACCCGGGCAATTCCCAAATCCTGCACCACAGCAAAACACAATGAAATCCAGCGCGGTTGTTGGGGGTGTTTTCTAAATTGTATAATAACATTTGTATATCGCGTCTTTTGTGATAAAATGGCAGTATAAGGAAAGGATTTTTTTATGCTGACTGAATACTTTTTGAATCATGGTTTTTCATTCTTTGCCAGTGGTTGGACTCAATTTGCGGGCGGTTTTTTTGTTGCATTTATGATTATGTTGTTATTTGGCCGTTCGTTTGTTCGTGCTATGCGAAATTTTCAGAAAAAGGGCCAACCTATCAGTGAAAACGTTCCCGAAACACATCGGGCCAAGGCCGGCACGCCAACGATGGGCGGAATATTGGTCATAGTTGCGATTTTGGTTTCAGCATTGTTGTTTATGCCAATGTCAAATCCGACAGGTTGGATTGCGCTGTCCTCGCTTGTTATGTTCGGTGCGTTGGGTTTTGTCGATGATTATAAAAAGGTCACATCACAATCTAAAAAGGCATCTAATGGTCTGTCTCCATTGACTCGTCTGGTAATCGAAGGTTTATTTGTTGTAATTCTGGCGTATTTGATTAACAAAACAATTCCGCCTTATATTCCAGAATATTCAGTGTCAGTTGGTGCAGGTGTTATTTTACAGTTTGGATTTTGGTATTATGTATTCGCATATTTTGTGATTTGTGGTGGTGCGAATGCGACAAACATCACAGACGGTCTGGATGGTATGTTAGCCAAGTTGTACATGCCGGTTTTGGTTGTGTTGGTTGTTGCGCTGTACGGTGCGACCCGTATAGGCTTTATGGACACAGTTATGTTTTTGCCTATGGCCAGCGGGCTGTATGCAGTGCTGGGGGCGGCGTTTGGCGCGGTTTTGGGTTTTCTGTGGTATAATTCCAAGCCTGCATCAATCTTTATGGGTGATGTTGGGTCGCTGGCATTGGGTGGATTTATGGGTACGGTTGCCATGTTGTTAAAGTCTGAAATTATCATGGGAATTGCGGCTGGTATGATGGTTTTGATACTGTTGTCATCGTTTATTCAGACCATGTATTTCAAGGTCATGCGTCGCATTTCTGGTACCGGGCGCCGTTTATTTTTGCGCGCACCCTTGCATCATCATTTTGAAGAATTGGGTTGGACAGAAACAAAAATTGTTGATCGTTTTTTTATCTTGTCGATAATGTTTTCTGGCCTGGCGTTGGTGCTGTTAAAATTCGCATAAAAATATGATGGGGTGGGGTGTCAATGTTTTGGATTACGCATAATGATGACAGCAAATTAACCAGTTGGTATTTCGAGGTTGATCGTCGTCTGTTGGGCTGTGTTTTATTATTGATTGCCTTGTCAGCGATATTTGTTGTGTCGGCTGGGTCTGTTGCAGCTGAACGCATTGGCATGCCTTGGTATTTTTATTTACTCAAGGCCATACCGTTTTATTGCATTGGTTTGATATTTTTATTTGTGTCCAGTTTTTTAGATACAAAATGGGTTTTGCGTATATCGGCGGCAAATTTATTGTTTGGTTTGGCGCTGTTACCATTGACGGTTATTGCGCCAGATATTATAAATAATTCTGCGCGTTTTGTTGATTTGGGGCCATTTAATGTTATGCCTGCGGATATTATGAAGCCTGGTTTTATAATAATGACGGCGTATTTCTTGGCACGAATGAAGGACAGGTATGGTGCAAATATTTTCTTTAACAAAGATGCGTGGCGTTTTGATACATGGCTCAGCTGGGTGTATTATCTGGCCTTGTTTGGTTTGACGGTTTTTATTATATTTAATCATCCCGACTTTGGTACGGCTGTCTTGTATTTATTGGTATTTTGTGCCATGGTTTTTATTGCTGGATTGCCATTGATATTAGTGCCGGTGTTCATAGGCATAGGTCTGTTGATGTTGGCGGCGGCGTTTTTTACACTTGGACATGTTCAGCGTCGAATTATTGCGCACTTTACTGGCCAGGGCGACACATACCAGGTTGATAATTCCATTGATTCCATTCGTCATGGTGGGTTGCTGGGGTCGGGCGACGACGCATTTGTAAAGCAATATCTGCCCGATGTTCACACAGACTTTATTTTTGCGGCAATCGCCGAAGACTTGGGTGCGATTATGGCGTGCGGTTTATTGGTGTTATTGTTCTTTGTATTCAGGCGCTTGATAACTAATGCGGCCAATGCGCGTGATTTGTTTGTGTTGTATGCGACTGGTGGTACGGCGGCATTATTTGGCACTCAGATTTGTTTTAATATGTTAACTACATTGAACCTTTTTGCGCCCAAGGGTATGACTTTGCCGTTCATATCATACGGGGGCAGTTCGCTGTTGGCATATTGCCTGTTGTTTGGTATGATACTGGCAATTTTACGTGAAGATAAATGGAAACAATAATTCGGGGGTGTGATTATGAAAATATGGATTGCGACCGGTGGAACGGGCGGACATGTTTATCCAGCGCTAAGTGTTGCTGATTGTTTGGTTGCGCGCGGACACAAAGTGACAATTTCTTGTGATGGTCGTGTTCGGGCTATGGTTCGTCGAGGTGCGCCATCGGGTGCGCGTTTTGCACATGTTTGGGCTTCGGGTGTTGGTGCAAAAAGCCGTATCAAACAAATCTGGGCATTGTTCAAGATTGGTGTATCTGCAGCCATATTGACGGTGCGTTTTATGATATTCAGACCTGATCGTGTTGTGGCGTTTGGGGGATATGCATCTGTGCCTGCGGTGTTTGCGGCACATATATGGCATATACCAACATTTCTGCATGAACAAAACGCAGCAATTGGGCGTGCAAATAAATTTGCCATGCGTTGGGTTGAAACATTAATGATCAGTTTTCCAACCGTATCCGGTATACCAAATTCCACAACACGTGTTGTGTACACAGGTTTGCCAGTGCGTCGTGATTTTATAAATTACGCGGGCGCGCCCCTGCCAGGCGAATTGAAATTATTGGTGACGGGCGGTTCTTTGGGGGCGCAGATTTTGGACGAAGTTGTCCCAGGAGCAATCGTTGCCATGAAAAATAAAAAGATATTTGTCACACATCAAACCCGCCCTGAAAATGTCGAAAAGTTACAGAAATTTTACGCAGAAAACAAAGTTCGTGCGAATGTATTATCGTTTATTCACGATATGGCGGGCGCAATTGCGGGTGCAGATTTAATCATTGGTCGCAGTGGTGCCAGCACAGTTGTTGAAATTCAAACCATTGGTCGTCCTGCAATTTTTGTTCCACTAAACATCAATCCAGACCAGGCTGCTAACGCCGCATCATTTGCTAAAACGGGCGGGGGTTTTTCTGTTGAACAGTCCAAGTTTACACCTCGCTGGCTGTCGTCAACATTATCAGAATTGTTTGACAACCCGTCCAGATTGGAAAAAATGGCGACGAAATCTCGGGTTGAAAATAATGCGGTAAATTTAATCTGTGAAGAAGTTACAAAATAAAGAAACCGCCAATCGGCGGTTTTTTATCTGATTTTATTTGAAAAATTAGTGCCGCGGGAATAGTACAGGGCATTTTGCATTTGTTCAAATTCAATTTGATCGCGTGTCTTGATTTGGTTGCGAATCAAAAAAGCATTCTGTGCATTGATGTATCTTTTTTGGTTTTCCGGACTCATAGATGCGATTTTGTGACCACGTGCAGTATTGAAAAATTCAGGTCTAAACGTATTTTCCCATGACAGACGAATTCTGTCACCATCCCACAGGCATGCCGACACCCCATCAGGTGCAGTGCGACCAATTGTGTGATTTTCAATAGCGAACAAGATTTTACGCACAGTTTCCCTGGACATATTTGGATAGTATTTATTCAACAAATTCCATGCCACCAAGGCTGCTTGTGGCCCGTGTTCGATACACCATTCATCGTTTGTTCGCGCACAATCGTGCAATCCCGCCGCCAGCAATACAGGCAAAACTTCTTGGTTGATACTGTATGCCAAATCGATTCCAAACATTGCGACCTGGTTTGTGTGGCTCAGCCCATGATATCCAAATTCAGATTGGTTTGTAACCTCGGTTACTTGTGGTAAGACCTGGTTGAAATATAATTTATAGTAATACACTTTATTATGCTTCATGATTTCCTTCTTGTTAAACCGCTCAGGAAATAAAGTTTACATACAAATCATATTAGGTCAAACAAAAAACATAACATTTTTATATTTTTTTTCACAAAAGACTTGAAATAAAAATATTAAAATATATAATAATTAAGTTTTTTAATAAATGGTTAAACCAACCTTATTATATACGAGGTAGAAATGGCGCGCAAGGAATTTGTTCGTTTAATGGAAGATAATATTTGGACATTGGATAAAATCGCAGAAAAACTGCGACTTGATCGTGTTGAAGCAACCGGTTATCCGCGTCAAATAATGTCAATTTTGGTACGTTTGCACAGGGGCGGACGCGCAAAGTTAAAGGATATCGCACGTCGAGAACACGTGTCTGCACCAAACTTGTGTGCGGTGTTTCGTCGGCTAGAAGCGGACAATCTGGTCATTCGTACTGTTGACGAAGAAGATCGTCGTAATACCTGGTATTGTGTATCGGATGCGGGTGCGGAATTGGCAACGGTTGCGATGGGGTTGTTTCGTGACGGGGTCGAACGCGTTTTTGCGAACATCACCCGCGAAGACGAATTGCGTCTGACCGATGCTTTGCGTACTATGCACAACATTCTTAAAAAGGTGGAGTTAGGTAATGAATAAAATTAAATTGATATCAGTGGCTGCGTCTTTATGTGCTGGTTTTTGTGTTTTGCCGGCATATTCATTGGATTTGTCATTAAGCGAGGCTGTTGAAAAAATTGAACAAGAATCGCATGATTTGAAAAAGGCCCAGACAAATTTATCCAAGGCCGAAGCATCTCTGGATGCCACCAACGCTAATCGTTGGTTTTCTATTGACGCAACTGCATCATATATGAATATGGTGAATATTGAAAATCCGTCAAAATCGATGGGGATTGAATTACCACCTGCAATGGGTGGATTGATATCGGAATCGTTAAAGGACCAGTCTGTTTTTGTTGAAATACCTGATAACATTTTCCAGGCGGGGCTTACTTTTACCCAGCCGATTTATACTTTCGGCAAAATCGGTAATGCTGTTAAATCGGTAAAATCTGCAATTGAAATGGCAGAAACGTCCAAGGATTTAACGCGTCGAGAAGTGCGTTATGCCGCCACAGACCTGTACTGGACAGCGAAAATGACGGATGAAATGGTAAAATTAGCCCAGCAAGATTTAGAAAACACCCAAGCGGCAAAAAACAAACTTACATCTGCTGGTCGTGCAAATCGCAGCAATCTGTTAAAAATTGAATCAGACATTATTTCCAAACAGGTTAATCTGTCCCAGGTAAAATTCAACCGTGACGCAGCGCATCGCATGTTAAAAATTATGGCTGGCATCGACATTAACGAAGATTTGGTTTTGACGGATGAGTTTCCGAACGAATTTTCTCCATTAAATGCGCCTGCGCTGACCACGACACCGCAATGGGAAATCTTGGACCAGCAGGCAAATATGTACGAACGTCTGGCTCGTTCTAAACGCGCGAACAATTATCCGACATTGGCGGCCACGGCGTCTTATACATATTCATCAATGTCAGACGACATTGGTCACATGTTTGATTCTGGCGGTTCTCAGTCTGCATATTGGGGTCTGGCATTACAGATGCCTATATTCAACGGTGGTTTAAATCGTGCCAATGCTACAGTCGAGGCGATGAATGCCGAAGCTGCTCGTGAAGATTTGGCAAAGTCCAAAAAAATGACAACAGAACAGTACAACACCGCAATCAATCAGTATGATATGTTGCGTACTAATCTGGCGTCTTTGGAACAGGCACGTGATTTGGCCGCAAAAACATATGATTTATCCCAGAAACGTTTTGCGTCCGGTCAAACATCTGCGGTTGAATTGGCGGATGTATCAGCGGGTTTGTATTCGTTGGATATATCTGTCTTGCAAATGAAGTACAATATTTTAATGTCGGCAGAAACGGTAAAAAAATTAGGTGAGTAAAATGGAAAAAATACAAAGAACAATGGCAACCAAGAAATTCAAAAAAATCGCTGTAATTGCGCTGGTTGCGTTAATGGTGGGCTGGGTGATATTCCGCTTTGCGGCTGTGGCATCAGAAAATGCGCGCAATGTGTTTAATGCGTCGCGTGTTGCGGCTGATGTTGGGATGCCGGTTATGGCCCAAGAAATGACTGCTAAATCTGGCACATTGTACGAGCCTTTATCAGTTAAAAACAATCGAGCCTATGTATCTGCATCGCGTGCGGATAAATTGCGTGTTGGTCAAAAAATAGGCAAAGGTAAAATTGTTTCTGTTTCATCACAACTGGACTATGACACAGGCATGTATGTTGTCCGCACATCGGGTGTGTCGGATGGTTTGCAGATGGCGGAATATACTGCACGTGGTTATTTTGTGCCGCTGTACGCGATTTCCGATGGCATGGTGTATGTAATGCAAGACGGCATCGCCGTTGCGCGCAACATTGAAATTGCACGTCAAGATTCTGAAAATGCATACATTAAATCTGGTTTGCACGATGGTGATATTGTTATTTTGTCATCTGTTCGCGCAGGCGACAAAGTTCAAATTAAAGAATAATCAGGGCAGGAGGTGTTGAAATGTTAAAATTTTTCGTTCGCAGACCTATTACCACATTAATGTTTGTTTTAGTATGGGTTGTCTTAGGATTGGTATCTTTTCCAAATATGAATATTGAACGCACACCTGCGCTGGATTTTCCTATGGTGACGGCAACATTCATTTATCCAGGCGCAGCACCATCTGAACTGGAATCCCAGGTTATAAAACGCGCCGAAGACGCAATGAGCGAGGTTTCAGAACTTAAAAAGATAACCTCTTATGTCTATGAAAACAGTGCCATGGTAATGGCGGAATTTAATCTGGGCGTAAATGTTAATGACAAAGCGAACGAGGTTAAAACAAAACTGGATTCGTTAATTTCCGAATTCCCATCCGACATGGAAAATCCAGTTGTTGAAAAATTAAACCCCTTGCAACAGTCTGTGGTTGACATTGTTATTCGTGGCGCAGATGCGCGTGCAATCGAAGAATATGTAGATAATGTTTTATCAACCAAGATTACAGGTATCCATGGTGTGGCCAGTGTGTCCGTATTTGGTGGTCGTGAACGTGCAATCCGTATTGCGATAAATCCAGATTCCATGGCGGCCAAAGGTGTGACTGTAATGGATGTAGTATCCGCATTGGGGGCGCACAACTTGAATGTCCCCGGCGGGAAAATAGAAACATCTTCTAACTCGTCAAATGTTCGTTTTATTGGTGAATTTGCGTCGGTTGAAGATATTTCGAATCTGCGTTTGACAACGGTCGAAGGTGGCAATTTTAAATTGTCTGATATTGCCCAAATCACAGACGCGGCTCGTGATATTGAAAACGGCGCGCGCTATAATGGCCAGCCGGTTGTGGTCGCATCTGTGGTCAAGGCATCAGATGGTAATGCTGTAAATATTTCAAATGCATTGCGTGAACGCATGCCAGAATTTCAGGCAGATTTACAATCCCGTTTCCCCGGTGCAGAAATGTTGATTTCGTCGGATTCTTCTGTTGCTGTTTCGGACGAAACCAACAGCACTATTAACGGCATTATCTTGGGTGTTTTATTGACGGTATTGGTATTGTTGGCATTTACACGCAACTGGCGTTCAACGGTTATTGCGGGTGTTGTGATACCTGCATCATTGTTTGCTGGCTTCTTCTTTATGGATAACAGTAATTTTACAGTTAACGCATTGACCCTGTTGGCATATTCATCTGCATTGGGTACATTGGTGTCGAATGCGATTATTCTGATTGAATCCGCCTTGCAAGAAATGCGTGCCGGCAAAAAACCAGAAGATGCCGCCATTGATGGTACTAAAAAGGTTGCGGTATCTGTTTTGGCGGGTGTTGGAACAAATGTTGTGGTGTTCTTGCCATTGGCATTTATGGGTGGTATCGTTGGACAGTTCATGGTCCAGTTTGGTATGACGGTTGTATATTTGACATTGTTGTCATTGATGTTCTCGTTCACATTGACACCAATGATGATTGCAAAGTTCTTGCGTCTGACAAACAAAAACAACAAAGCGGCCCAGAAAAAACAAGTGGCATATCCAAAGCCAACCAGCACAGGTTTAATGCGTCGCATATTTGATTATCAAATTGCTCATCCTTGGCGTGTTATCGGCATTGCATTTGCTATATTCATTGGCTCAACAATGCTAATGAGATTTGTGGGTAACGAATTCTCGCCGACAACGGACGCAAATGAAATCACAATTACGGCCCGTGCACCAATGGGTTCAACCTATGAAAAATCTGAATCGATTGCAATTCAAATTGAAGAGCGTCTGAAACAGTTCCCCCAAGTTGCGGCTACAACAGTAAAAATTGGCGACCAAGGCTTGCAAAATATCAGCATTACAGTTGAATTGGTTGACGCATCTGAACGCAACATATCTGACAAAATGTTGGCCCAGAAAATATTGCCAACAATCGCAGATATCGCAGATGCGGAAATCCAAATCCGTGCAGGCGAATCTCACTCGGCGGGTGTGTCTTCTGACTTGGTTTTGAATGTTTTTGGTCCAGATGATGCTAAACGCGAAGCATATGCTGCCCAGATTATGGAAACCATCAACCAAATACCCGAGGTTCAATCAGCTATTCGCGCGCAACAGTTGCCAGCATTGGAAACCCAATTCATCCCAGACCAGGAAAAAATGAATTTCTGGGGTGTGCAAAATTCCTATGCGGGCGCAACATTGCGTACAGCATTGTACGGTAATGACGATTACAAATACAAAGAAAATGGCGAAGAATATCCAATTATTTTGGAATTCGCGCGCCCATTCAAAAATGCCACCTTGTTTGATAATGTTTATGTGAACTCTCAAAAGGGTATGGTTCCTTTGTCGGAATTGGGTGAAATTAAAACAGAGCGCGCAACCCCCGATATCCGTCGCCAGAATAAAAATCGTCTGACTGAAATCGACATCAATATCGGTAAATCCACAATGGGCCCAGTTCAGGCAAAAATTCAATCTGAATTGGACAAAATAGATTGGGAATACGGATATTACATTGAATTTGGTGGTATGTCAGAATACCAGGCCGAAGCAGCATCGGAAATTGGTCGTGCGTTTATGTTGGCTACGATACTGACATTTATGTTGCTGGCCGCTATTTTAAATTCTTTGGCGCATCCATTTACAATTGCGACATCTATCTTTACCAGTTTTGCGGGTGTGTTTGCCCTGATGTTCCTGTCGGGCGCAACATTGAACATTGGCGCAATGTTGGCATTTGTTATGTTGGTAGGATTGGTGGTTAACAATAATATTCTGGTTTTGGAACCAGCAATCAACCGTATAAATCGTGGTGAAGACATGCATACAGCTTTGTGGGCGGAATTGATGGAACGCAAGAATATGATTTTGATGACATCTATTGCGGTTATGGCAGGTATGGTGCCTCAGTTATGGTCGATTGACGGTATGAAGGTCGCCATGGGTGCCGTTATGATAGGTGGTATGTTCGCCAGTCTTGTGTTCACATTCACATTGACGCCCGCTCTGTTCTTTTTAATAGAACGTGCCCGTCGGTGGCGTCCACGTTGGCGTAAATAATAAAATCCCCCAATCGGGGGATTTTATTTTATTGTATCTGTACCTATTGTTGTTATTATTCTTTCGGTTTTTCGGGGGGTGCCCCCCGGCAAATAAAATATTATATCTAAAAACAGATAGCCCAGGGCATAGACCATAGCAAAAACCCCCAAACGGGGGCAAGTTATTGCAAAATCTGCTTTGCCGATTCCAGTAAACCGATTACCAAGTCCAGTTCATTGTTATTATTTTCAGGGGTACAAACAAAGTTTGGTTCCCCATTGTTGCTCATCAACACTTCGTCCACATTGCTCGGCAAGTTTCCGTCACGCAGCAATTTTTTCACGCCCGCAATCGTCAATCCGTGTTTATACAGTAAATCGCGAATAACAATCAACTTGTCCACTGTTTCAGCGCGATAATATCTGCGCCCCCCTGCGCCGGTCGTAGGACGAATAGCAACTGGAAACTGTTTTTCCCAATATCGCAGGGTATGCGCCGGCACTTCCAAACGTTTTGATACATCATTAATTGATGAGAAGTATTCATTGTTTTCCATGCCGATGCCCCCCAGATTATTCAGATGCAACCGCGTCTGCGGATTCAGATTCTTCGTCGGATGCGCGTTCAATTGAAATTGCCGAAACAACTTTTTCGTTATCGGCGGTGCGGAACAAAGTCACACCAGCCGTCGAACGTCCCGCTATACGAACATCGGACACAGGTGTGCGGATGATTTTTCCACCGTCTGTAACCATGATAATATCCTGGTCATCAATAACAGGGAACGATCCCGCAACGGCTGTATTTTTTCCGCCCAGTTTAATGTTTGCAAATCCGCCACCACCACGATGTGTTAAACGATATTCGTACGAACTGGTGCGTTTACCAAATCCGTTTTCAGAAATGGTCAATATAAATTCTTCGTTCGCCGCCAACTCCGCCATTTTGGCATCATCCAGAACCAGTGTTGTCACTTCTTCTTCTGCATCTGCTTCTTCTTCTATGCCTGTTTCTGCACGACGTGCCGCGCGTGATTGTTTGATATAAGCCGCACGCACTGCCGAATCGGATTCACCACGGTTCAACATTGCCATATCTATAATGCGGTCATCCGCCCCCAGTGTGATACCACGAACACCCGTCGAATTGCGGCCCGCAAATACACGAATTTCCGGCACAGGGAATCGAATCGCACGACCACGATATGTCGCCAAGAACACATCTTGGTCTTCATTACATGGCAGAACGGAAATCAAACTGTCACCCTCATCCAATTTCATGGCGATTTTACCGTTTGCACGAATCGAATCAAAATCACTCATACGATTGCGGCGCACCGTTCCAGATGCGGTCGCGAACATCAAGAAATGTTCTTTGCCTGATTCTGCAACACGTGCCACATCTTCTTCTGGTACTGGTAAAATAGCAGTAATCGTTTCGCCATTTTCCAATGGCAACAGATTTACCAGTGGACGTCCCTTGGCGGCGGCCGCTGCCTCGGGCAGTTTATATGTTTTCAGTTTGTAACACATGCCACGTGAACTAAAGAACAGCAAAGGTGTATGTGTGTTTGCCACGAACACCTGAACAACATAGTCATCATCCTTGGTGGTCATGGCATTACGTCCTTTGCCCCCACGTTTTTGCGCACGATAAGTATCCAATGCAACCCGTTTAATATATCCTGTGTTTGATACAGTGATAACCATATCTTCGCGTGCAATCAAATCCTCGATATCAATGTCGATTTCAGCATCTGAAATTTCCGTACGACGTGGGGATGCCCAATTGTCGCGTACAGATGCGGTTTCTTCACGAATAATTTGAATAATGCGTTCGTGACTGCCCAGAATTTCCAACAGGTCGCGAATCGTTGCACCCAATGTCGTCAAATCATTATGGATTTTGTCGCGTTCCAACCCGGTCAGACGATGCAACTGTAATTCCAGAATTGCACGAGCCTGATCTTCGGACATGTAAAACATGCCGTCTTTGTATTCAGTATTTGGGTCATCAATTAATTGAATATAAGATTCAATATCAGATGCGCGCCAACCGCGAGAAACCAGGGCTTCGCGGGCAACTTCGGGATTTGGGCTGGATTTAATCAGTTCAATAACCTCGTCCAGATTTCCGACCGCCACAGACAACCCCAACAAAGTATGGGCACGATTTCGCGCCTTGTTCAAATCGAATATTGTACGACGACGAATAACCTCGGCACGGAAATCGATAAATGCGTCCAGCACACCACGCACATTGAACAACATCGGGCGACCACGGTTCAGTGCCATCATATTAACGGGGAAACTGGTCTGCATTTCTGTGTACTGGAACAGATGATTCAAGACCACATCTGCAATTGCGTCACGTTTTAATTCGATAACGATACGCAAACCTTCCTTGGATGATTCGTCACGAATTTCAGAAATGCCTTCGATTCTTTTATCCTTAATCAGTTCGGCGATTTTGATAATCATTTGAGCCTTGTTCACTTGATAAGGAATCTCGTCAACGATAATCGCCTGATGGTCACGAAAATCTTCGATATGGGTTTTCGAGCGAATAATGATAGAACCACGACCTGTGGTATGCGCCTTGTACGCGCCCGCGCGTCCCATAATCATTGCGCCGGTCGGAAAGTCAGGCCCAGGAATAATGCCGAACAGTTCGTCATCGGTCAGATTCTTGTTATCCAAAATCGCCAAAATACCGTTGCAAATTTCACCCAGATTATAGGTCGGAACATTTGTCGCCATACCAACTGCAATACCGGAACCGCCATTTACCAGGAAATTTGGGAATTTTGCGGGCAAAACAATCGGTTCCTGCAATGAGCCGTCAAAGTTTGGCTGCCAATCAACAGTGTCTTTGTCCATGTCGTCCATTAACGACGCACCCAATTTTGAAAGTCGTGCCTCGGTATAACGCATGGCGGCCGCCTTGTCCCCGTCGCGCGAACCAAAGTTACCCTGGCCCTGGACCAGCATTTCGCCCATGGAAAAGTCCTGACCCATACGAACCATTGCTTCGTAAATAGAACTGTCACCATGTGGGTGATATTTACCCATAACATCACCAACGATACGCGCAGACTTTACAGTCGGCTTGGTCGCAGGCGCAACATCATTCATAACATACAGAATTCTGCGGTGCACAGGTTTACAACCGTCACGAACATCAGGCAACGCGCGGTCAACAATAACCGACATTGCATAGTCCAAAAAACTGGTCCGCATTTCATGTTCCAAAGAAGACTGTGGAACACGGGTTTCAATTACTTCATTAATGTTTTCTGACATACTTACCTTTCCTATGTTTATAACATATGCAACATAGCAGATTTTTGGGCTTTTCGTCAAGAAATAAAGGTTAAAAAAACAATTGACAAAACCTAGGTTTGTGATATATTTTGTATATCAATAAAAACGCATCTAAAAATATACATGTGGTGTTTGTATGTAAAATTTGGGTGCAAAACAGGAATCCAAGGATAAAAAATGAAGCAGGCAGATATGTTTTTACCGTTTTATAAATTATTTGTGGCGCTGTTTATCTTTTATTTGGCCAAAGAAGCATTGGCAAAACTGGGTCTGATAAAATCTAAATAAAAAGGTTGCGTTTTTATAAATCGTATGATTAAATAAGGGCACAAACGGATTTTTCCGGGTGTACGAATGATGCTGCTCGGGTGCACTTGGAACAGAAAAAGAATAAAAAAACTAAGGGTTAAAAGTCATGGCAACAAAACGTACATATCAACCATCGAAAACACGTCGCGTTCGCACACACGGTTTTCGTGCGCGTATGGCAACCGCTGGTGGTCGCGATGTTCTTAATCGTCGTCGCGCATCGGGTCGTAAAAGATTGGCCGTAAGTGCAGCAAATTAAAACAAGACCGCCGATTGGCGGTTTTTTATTGGCTGGATTTTTTTCGGGGGGGCTAGAAATCGTTTTTATTAGGTTGTGGTTTGTGGTATAATACAACATATGAGAAAAAGAACTTCGTCTGTTTTAACGATTTTGTCGTGCTTGGTGGCTGTGCCGGCATTTGCTGGCTGGCAATATTCAGGGGAATATCTGGGGGGCGGTTGGTATGTTGATGATGGAACGCGTTTTGTAATTTCTGCGCGTGGGGGTGCGGCCTTTGGCGGTGGCGGTATCAATAATGACATAGGCGGGGTGGTTGTCGGTTATTATTTGTTGCCTGGGGGCGAACCTGTGACTGCTGAATACTGTTATTTAACTGGCGGTTGTGACAGCCTTGTTTTTGCAGGATATGGTACCTTGGGCGATTTGCCTGCATCAAAAGATTTTGAAAGTTTCTCGTTCGCTGCCGGTGCAAGTATTGGTTGGACAATTCCGCACAAGCCACAGTGGCGTATCGAGGGTGGCTGGGATCATATTTCAGAAACTGATTATAATTCGTCGCCTATGTTCCAGGGGGATTTATCCTTGGTCGAAGGCGCTATATCATCTGCCTATATACAAAGTTCGTCTATTCAATCCAAGGTGACAACAGATGTTATAAGCGTCATGGCGTTTTATGACTTTTTCGATGGGCTGTATAAACCGATACAACAAATAATTCCTTATGTTGGTTTGGGGGTTGGTTATGCTGATTCACAAACGGTTTTGAATTTATCTGATCCATGGGTTGATATTTCCGCACAGAACGAGTTCAAGATTTACGGTGTGGCGGACGAAGACTATGGGCTAACTGTATTCTATAAATCTGAATACAACACAACAAATGTGGCGGGCCTGCTAGCGGCTGGTGTATCCTATGGCATAAACGAAACCATGTTCTTGGATTTTGGTGTTCGTGCCATGTATTTGCCGCGCATCAAATGGGAATTGTCGAACGAAGACAGCAGCAAACATCGTGAATTTTTCAGTGCCGAAAATGTTTTCTATGTTAATGCTATGTTGGGTTTGCGGTTCGAGTTTTAAAAAAATCCCCCAGATGGGGGATTTTTTAATCCAGTGTCCTCAGACTAATCTTTTCCTCGTCCACTATGACCAGTTTACCAGTCCTGATATCAAATCTGCGTGCCGCATTAAATGCATCGCGTGTGCCAAACAGTTCCGGGCAGTAAATAGGGAATATCCCACGTGCCAGACACAATTGATTTGCAATAATAGATTCGTTGCAAACTGCAATCACAGGAATATCAGGTTTGCGACATGAAATCTGAGTTGCAGCGATTGTATCACGTGCAAACACAATAATCGCGGCAGCGCGATTCAGGTACGCCATAGACGCAACAGAACGCGACCAGTCATTATCAGGAATATTTTCAACGCGCGACCAATCAAACGGATTTGCAATCGCATCGCAATCGGCATGTGTTAGAATATTAGACATTGTTTCAATCACATTCACGGGGTTGATGCCAATTGTAGTTTCTTCGGAAGTCATTGTCGAATCTGCGCGCAAATAGGCAGTGCTTGCCACATCAGTAATTTCTGCACGTGTTGGAAATTCACTGTTTGTCATGGACCCCAGCATTTGGGTTGCGACAATCACAGGTTTATTCATTTTGCGGCATTCGCGTATAATATGGCGCGATATTGCTGGCACTTCAGCATAAGGCATTTCGACCGCCAAGTCACCGCGTGCAATCATGATACCGTCAGCCACAGCTGCTATATCTGTGATATGAGCCACCGCGTTTGGTCGTTCGATTTTTGCAATAATTTTAATAGGGCTTGCGCTTCGTTGAGAGATAAAGTCGCGCACCTCTGCTATGTCTTCTGGTTTTTGTACAAAAGAAATTGCGACATAGTCTGGATTTTTTGTAATTGCGTATCCCAAATCTGCGCGGTCTTTTTTTGTCAGAACAGATGTATTAATTTCTGTATCGGGCAAATTAAACCCGCGGCGTGACCATATTTCATCGCCACGAACAACGGTTGTATCAACCCGATCCGGGGATGCGAAATCGACACGCATTTCAATTTTTCCATCGTTCAGCAAAATACGGTCACCAACCTCTAAAGATTCTAAAACATCTGCATCTGGTAAGTTCACGCGTGTTGCATCGCCTGGTGTTGGATCGGCATCAAATGTAAATTTTTGTCCGATGGTCAGTGGATATTTATCTTCGGTTTCAAAATTGCCGATACGATGTTTAGGGCCCTGCAAATCAATCATAATTGCAACAGGTGTATTCAGTTCAGCTGATATTTCACGGATCATATCAACTTTGCGTCCTTGGGTGTCGTCTGTATCGTGGCTAAAATTCAATCTGCACATATTGACCCCCGCTGAAATCATACGAGTCAATGTTTCGCGGTCTTCACACTTTGGTCCGATAGAAGCAGTTATTTTTGTAAATCTGGTCATCATATTTCCTTGTCATATATCAAATTTGTTTTCTTGATTTTTACGATTAATGGTATATCATAAAAGCCATAAATAAACAAGGGGAAAACAGAAATGAAACAGGCAAACCATGGCGCAATTGACAACCAGCAGTTGTTAAGCATTATCGAACGCATAGAAAAGTTAAACGAAGATACCGCCGCAATCGCTGCCGATATCAAAGAAATTTATTCCGAGGCTAAATCTGCCGGTTTTGACCCAAAATATATCCGCCAAATGATACGGCTGCGCAAACTGGACCCAGACGAATTGGACGAGGCGGACGAACTAACACAAATGTACCGCAATGCATTGGGTATATAATGAAGGGATTCACAAAAACGGTCGAAGACTTTAACTGCGCCCATTGCGGCGCAGTTGTGCATGGCAACGGATACACCAACCATTGCCCAGTATGTCTGTGGTCGCGCCATGTGGATAATAACCCAGGCGACCGTGCCGCAACATGTGGTGGCATGATGGCCCCAATCGCCGTTGAAACAGATGGTGATAAATTTATTATCACGCATAAATGCCAAATTTGTGGCAAAATCAAACGTCAGCGCACATCAGATGCTGACAATATGGACGAAATTATTCGCATCTCGCACAACAGTACATTTATTTTTGGGAAATAATTCCTTGGTTTATCATATTTTCGGAACCCATAATATCACGAATTTCATCGATACAGATTTGCGTCATAGTTGTACGCGCCTCAGATAAAAATGCACGCGGGTTAAAGTTTTCCGGATTTTGCGCCAATTCGCGTCGTGTTGCGGCAACAAAGCCCAACCTCAGGTCGCTGTCCACATTTATTTTGCAAACATTCATTTTTGTTGCGCGCCTCAGTTGCGCTATGTCCAGGCCACGTGCCCCAGAAATTTCACCGCCAAAATCATTTATGGTTGTCACCAGTTTTTGAGGAATATTTGATGCGCCATGCATAACCAGCGGAAATTCAGGCATGCGCGCCGCTATGTCTGCCAGTATATCGAACCGAAGTTCTTCGTCCTGGTGGCGCCGTTTATGTGCGCCATGACTGGTGCCTATGGCAATCGCTAAAGAATCAATACCCGTTTGTGTGGCAAATCTTTCCACATCTGCCGGATTGGTATAACTGGATTTATCGCTGAAAGTATTTTCATCTTCTATGCCGGCCAGCACCCCCAACTCGGCTTCGACCGAAACATTATGTTTATGTGCGGCTACCACGACGCGTTTCGTGATTTTCACATTTTCATCAAATGGTAATTTACTGGCGTCAATCATAACCGACGAGAATCCCAGTTTAATCGCTTGTACGCATGATTCCAGGCTGGAACCATGGTCCAAATGCAGTGCTATTTTATCATCTGGTGAAATTTTTGCCCCCAAAATCATTCCCTGCAGCATATCTGGCCCCATATATTTCAACGCGGATTCAGACACTGCCAAAATTACAGGACTGCGTGTCATTCGTGCCGCGTTCAAGACCGCAGACAACGTCTCCATATTGAAAAAATTAAAAGCTGGCACAGCATATTTGCGTGCGATTGCATCTGCGAACATTTCATTGGTGTTAATCAACCCCAGTTTTGTATATTTCATGATAAAATCCCTTTATGTGCCAATTATAACATATTTTTACGGGAAATAGATTGTTTTTTTGGTTTTTTATTGACGACAGAAAAATTTGTGTCACAATTATTTCGAATCGGGGGCTGGACAGAGATAACAGTTTTTTACACAAAAGGTAAAGAAATGAAACAGTCTTTGTTTGCGTTTTTTGGTTTGGCTATGTTAACAGGTTGTGCATACGATTATTACAACGGCGATGTGCGTTATACCCAGGATGGTAAAGATTGCATCTTTTATTCCGAAGAAAGCGGTCGCCATTATTCCGAAGATATCCGTTCATTGGACTTGGATAAAAAGATTGTATATCGCAATACAAAATGTCGTGATTTGTATATGCGCGATAACTTTGATTCTGTTCAGCGCACAGAACGTCAGATTTTGATTCCAGCTACAAATCATTCAGAATGTGGCTGTTCCAAAAGATGTTCAAAAAGAACATATGTTTATGTGAAATAAAAAAAACCGCCAATTGGCGGTTTTTTAGTTGTTTTCAGATTCTTCTACGACTGGGGCTTCCTGTGCCTGTGTCGTTTCAGTCTGCGTTGTGCTATTCAACTCGGCTATCAAAGATTGCATTCTGTCCGCTGTTTCCGCATCATTCAACGCAACGGCAATTGTATATGCCGATTCTAAATCCGTACGAGCGGCAACAACATTTCCCAGATTCAAATTTAATGCGGCAGACTTTTCGAAATAGCTCATCGCATAACTGGACAAAGTCTCGCGTTCTTCCATTGTTGTGGTGCCTTGAATCTGTTCCGAGATTACACGAATCGCAGAAGAATAATCATCAATTGCTTTTGCATAATCGGCCAATGCGGTGTATGCCTCGGCGCGTCCCGCATATACTGTCGGATTAACCATGCCTTCTGGTCTGGCCAACGAGTTTGTATAATCAGCAACCGCCCCCTGCCAGTTTTTCATCCACAAATTCAGCTGACCACGTTTTGCATACAAATCACGCATTTGCAAAGTATTGCTTGGGTTCAAGGCATTTGCCGCCAACGCATTATTAATATCATTCAGTGCCGCGTTGAAATCTTCCAGGCGCATATGCAACAAAGCACGTGCATAGTATGCGGTTGCATTGGCAGGGTCTTGGGTCAAAGCAGCATTAAAATCGTCGATTGCCTTTTGATAGTCGCCGGCTTGCATATACGCTTCGCCACGCAGGGTATAAACATCTGCTGATACGATACCCGCATCAATTGCGGCAACCAAATCTGCGATTGCTGCATCGATTTCACCGGCCATCAGTTTTGTTTTTCCATTATTATAATAATCAGCCGCCTGCAACAAAGTCTCTTCGGTAATTGTTGTGGATTGTGTTGTTGACTGAGCATTATGCGCGCGTCCCAATATATAAAAAGTTGCCGCAATAAAGAACAAAATAATAAACCAATAAACATAAATCGACAACGACCATGGATTAAAGCATGGTTTTGCTTTCTTGTCTGTGATTGTAGGTTTGCTTGTCACAGGTCGCACTTTTGCGCGCGTCTTTTTGTCGACAATTTTTTTTGCAGGTGTTCTTTTCATGGTAAGTTTCCCCCCTCTCTATTTTTAATAAAATCTTAGAAAGATTTTTTCATCAGGTCAATTGTTTTCTGCGAAATTTTTTGAATACATCCAGCAGGCAGTTTTCCCAGCGATATTTTACCGTATGAAATGCGATGTAATTTACGTACAGGACATCCACATGCACGCAAAACGATTCGCACTTCGTTTTTTTTTCCTTCGGTAATTGTGACACGTAAATCGTTTCCACCCATTTCATCTATTTTCATTGGCGCATATTTTACACCATCCACCACCATCCCGCGTCTTGCGTTATCCAGGTGTGAAAAATCAATATTGTTAACCGTTGCAATATATGTGCGTTCAATATTTGACGCAGGCAGAGTTAATTTGCGCACCAGCTCGCCATCATTGGTCAGCAACAACAATCCCGTTGTCTTGTAATCTAAACGCCCGACATATTTCAGATTTTTATATTCTGCATCCAGACAATCATAAATTGTTTTACGACCACGTGTATCTCGCAGGGTTGTCATTGTGTTAATAGGCTTGTGAAATGCGTACAATTCTGTTGTTGTGCGTGCAAATATTTTTTTTCCGTCAATTTCAACAATATCATTATCTTTTACAAAACTGACAGGGCTGGTAATTTTTTCTCCGTTTATGCTTACACGACCGTTTGCAATCAGTTCTTCGGCTCCGCGTCTTGACGCGACCCCCGAATCAGCTATAAATTTTGCAACACGTACTGTCATTTTTATCCTGTTATTTTCGCAATTGCGATTGCTGTGGCCAGTTCTGCCCGCAATATTGTTTTACCCAGTGAAATCCCACATGCGCCCGCTGCGTCCAGCGCGGCAAATTCCGCATCAGAAAATCCACCCTCGGGCCCAACTAATATAGTTGTAATATTTTGTTTGTTGCAATTTGATTCTTTTCCGTATGCTGCACGTTCATCAGCAAACACAACATTTGATAAATCTAAATCGGCAAATTTTATTGGGGATAAAATCTCTGGCACAGTATTACGATTTGATTGCTCGGACGCCTCGACCACGATTTTTTTCATTCGTTCCCAGTTGATATGATGTGCGGTTGTACGATTTGTTATGACAGGTTGAATTTTTGCCACACCCATTTGTGTTGCCATGTTCAGCAAATCGTCCGTCCGTTTAATAGGAGCAAACATCAGGGTTATGTTGTTTGACGGGTCTGTATGCGCTGTTTTTTCACCGATGTACAAACAGTTATTATCAGCCAGTGTTGCAAAATATTCGTTTCCATTGCCAAATACCAAACATTCATGTGTTCGCATTACGCGTGACAGATAGTGTGTTACATCCCGTTCCACAGGTATAATTTGCCCTGATTGAATATCTTGGCCGACGAAGATTCGTGGAATATTTTTCATATTTTTTTTATTTCCGTATTTTTTCAATGTCTTTTTTCTGATATAATATTAACACCATGTCAGCAAAATTCAACTTTTTATCAGCGTCGGGTAAGGGCAAGGGATTAAATATATTCCGGTCGTCTGCGTACAAAGAACACGAGCAAACGCCACTGGCGCGTGAATTTTGGTCGATACGCTGGTCGATTATCATATGGATTATTGCTGCGATAATGGTTGCGGCATCTTTTCCGATTGAACACATTTGGCGGTATGGTTGGTCGCCGGCATCGAAACATTGGTTGATGATATATTTGCAAAATTTGTTTGCGTCGGGTGGGCTGTCTGTGTTGGCGGAATTACCGGCATGGATTGGACGATCTGTGATGCGCCCCGATATTGAATGCATTACACCACTGTTGCCAATTATTGGGTACTATTTTCTGTCTGATGCAACAATGACAGATGAATTTAACCCCCACAGCAAGGATAAGTTCGACGAAAAAACCGCACGTGTCGCAACCGCAGATGATATTAAGAAAATGGGCCAGGATTACAAGAACAAAGAAGGTTTGTTCAAGGGTTTTATGATGGTTCTGGGATTCTTCAAGGGCAAACCATTAATGTTTGATGAATGTCTGTCTACATTATGCGTTGCGCCCCCCGGGACCGGTAAAACCAAGGGTGTTGTGGAACCGACAATTTTGGAATGCGATACGGTTTCCATGATTATTAACGACCCAAAACCTGAATTAAAGCAGACAACATCCGGATATCGTTCAACAATTGGCCCCGTATTTATTCTGAACTGGGCGGGTCAGGACGACCCTGCGCGTGGTGTTTACTATCCGTCATGGAATCCTTTGTCGCCGGGGCATGTGCCTTTTAATACCGAAGAACGCGACCTGTACGTAGATTCGATTGTGAATACATTAATTCCGGACCGTTCATCGTCTTCGGCGGACCCGCACTGGACAATTACGGGGCGCGCAGCACTGACGGGATACATTCAATTCATTATTTCCAAGGTTGAACGTGCCAAGGCTGACGACTATTTCTATGCCCGTATATCAAACGGCACATTTAATGCCGAAGATGCAGCTGTGTTGTCTGATTATTATTTATCAATGAATTCGGACCCGAACGCCTATGCGGCGCATGCCTTGTTGCAACGGGGGGAACTAAATGCGATGAATTATGTTCATGTCGGAACATGGGAACACATTCCTGATGCATGGCGTGGACGCGAGGCATCTTTTTCCATGATTCTGGATTGGCTGAATGCATCACAAATTGCCATCGCCGAAGATATCGAAAACCGTCGCCGCCAGGGTGACCAGATGGTCATGATGGCAGACCCTGCCAAAGATATGTTTATGAAAGCTGTGGACGAAGCGCGCAGATACGCCTATTCTCATCGTGCAATCCAGGAATTAACCCAATTGGCCAGTACCCCCGACAAAGAACGCGGTTCTATTATGTCAACGGCGCAGTCGGGGCTGAATATATTCCGTAATGCCGCCGTGCGCAATCGTACAAGTCATTCAGACTTTCACTTTTCTGACCTGCGCGGTATGGTCGATCCGCGCGACGGCAAGATTAAACCAATTACAGTTTATTTGTCTATTAACATGGTTGATGCCCAGGCGTTGAATCCGATAACGGCAATATTCATTGAATTAATGTCGAATTTCTTGTTGGCGCACAAGCCCGGCGACATGCATCATGGACAAAAGCTTGGGCCGTGTCCAGTCTTGTTTGCGATTGACGAAATGCCAAAAATGCAAAAGCTGCGTGCGATTATCGAAGGGCCAGATCTTGGGCGTGGACAGAAAATTTCATACCTAATTATCGGCCAGGACCTGCACCAGATTCAGGAAAAATATGGTGCCGATGCAGCCGCGACCATTATTTCAACAACAGCCGCGAAAATTGTTATGCGTCAAAATGACCCAGATACCGCAGACCGTTTTTCAAAAATGATGGGGTATAAAATGAAAAAGAAAACCGTCAAAGGACCAGACGGCAAAGACAAAGAAGAAACCACCGAGGAATTACTGTTCACGCCAATGGATATCATGAAAATGAATCCCGAAGAACAATTGGTGATTATCCAGGGACACTATAACCGTCCGATTAAGGCAGACCAAGAACGGTGGTATAAAAACACAACTGCAATCCAGAAAAAAATGTATGCCAAGGTTCAAATGGGTGAATGTGCGCCACTGCCTGAATTCTTGGTGCCGGCACATCACAGGGCGTTGGGGTATTCTGGTACGCCACGTATATATGACCCCATGACCCAGCAAATCAAAGAATTGGTTTCAGCACAATAATAAAATATAAATACAATTCAAGGTGCGTCAATTTATTAACCCCCGCAATTGCGGGGGATTTTTATGGACACAAAGCCAATTGTTTTAATACATTCTGCACGTCATTATTCACAGAAACGGTTATCTTGCGCCGCAATCCATCTATGTATGTATAGTTGAATTTTGTATTCTTAAATTCTGGATATGCCTGGTACATTTGTTGAAATGGCGCCAACATAGCCCGGAACCATTGCCGACTTCGACACAGGCAACCGTTGCGCACATCTGCCACCACCACAGAAGTAGCTGTATTTGGATACATTGCGTCCAAATCATGGTCAGACATCATCAGACAGCGTGCCCCAAATTCGTAAAAATTCGCATCGTCAGACAAGAATTTATAAACTAAACCATCGCTGGCCCCTGCCTGCTTCAAAGCGTATGTCATACCGTCTGTACAGCATGCCTGGGCGGAACGCATTAACATCTTGTACCGTTCTAATAATGGTGCGGCCTCGGGCATGTTTGCGTTAAAACCCTCGTTGTAATCGGCGGCATACAAAAATTCTGAAACCGACACATCATTCAGTCGTGCGCTGCGTGGCGACACTGTTTCCCGAATAATTGGTTTTTTACGCCAAATATCACATTCTGCTGTGGTTTCAAATGGACACCAATAATCAGCAATTGTAGTGTCAATCATCATATCGTATGCCCCGGTTGTAGTTCCAGTCATATCGCTGATGACATAATTTTGGTTCATCATATCTTGCTGATAAAATCCCGCATCGGTTTGTGTCCATTCGGTATCCATCCCAATTTCCATCGAATTGACATCACAGTCCGTACCGACACAATCAGACGCATGTGAATTTTGCAGCCCGTAAAGACACAACAAAGACGACAAAATAAATATCTTGGCTTTCATACCTGTTATTATATCACAAAAATATAATGGATTAAAGTGCGTTTTTTATTGTTCAAAGCATATAAAAACCTTTATAATAATACTGTCTTTATAACTATAACCCAGGGGGAACTGATGAAAAAAATATCAATACTGGCTTTATTGTCTGTGTTTGCTATACCTGCGTATGCGACTGATTCCAATGTTGCGCCGACCCAACACCAGGAAACGGCACAAACCGAACATGGTTTTTTACATGGGGTTCAGGTTGGGGTTGGCTTGTCCGCCACATCTGGCTTGAATGGTTTTGTTGGCTATGCTAACAAAGATTTTGATTCTTTTTGGGCCAAACGCTTGGGGTTAAGATTTGATTTTGCCACTACCAAGCCGATTAAATCATTGATTAATGACGGCATAGATTCTGTGTTGGGCGATGACGGAATTGATTTAGGCGATTCTTTGACCATTAACAAGGGCAAAGCTGATGCGCATCACTATGCAGCGATGGTAGATTTTTATCCATTTGGCGACGCATGGTTTTTTGGTGGATGGCGCATAAGCGGTGGTTATTATATGGGTGAAATGAATATGGTTGCGGATATCGCGGGTACAGTTGACGGCAGTACAGGCTATTATGAATTTGAACTGAACGGCAATAAATATGCCTATGCGGGTAATTCTGTCCATGGCACAGCGCAGTTGGATTGGGAATATCGTGGCCCATACCTTGGCACAGGTTTTGATTTGGGCTTGTTTGGTGGGGTTAAGATTTATCTTGATGCTGGTGTTGTATTTACGAACAAGGCAGCCCAGTTGTCATTGGATGTTCCAACGGATAATTTGCAACAGTGGGATGGTTCTGCATGGGTTGCATTTGATGCTGTGGATTTGGAAACAGTTATATCAGAAACATTATCAGACGCCCAGTCTGAATTGGATGATTTCAAATTTTATCCTGTGGTCAAGATGGGGTTCATGTATCGTTTTTGATTGCAACAACCATAATAAAAGACCCGCAATTGCGGGTCTTTTATTTATCTCATTCCGCCTGGTCCACCACGCATCGGGTTCATTTGTTTTTTCGAGCCAGATGTCGTCATCCCAGTGCGTCCGACAATAACCTTGTCCCCCATCTGAATTTCATCTGATATAATTTCAGTTTCGGTTGCGGTTGTCAGCCCCTTTGAGTAAGGAATCATAATAACATTATCATCACGCAATATCGCCAAATGAGATACTGGTGTTGCGCCATTTGTAATCTCTGGATCCAAAAAGCTTGCGAAACTGCGCACCAAAAATGCCGAATTTGCGGCACGCCACACATTGCTTTTTTCGGAAATTATAATCGTTACAAACGCAGTCATTCCCGGCATCAATCTTAAATTGCTGTTATCTACATCAATTACAACGGTATAAACAACAACATTAGAAGTGGTTGTTGGCGACAAACGAATCTGGCGCACGATGCCATCAAAAGTTTCTGCAGGATACGCATCAACGGTAAATGTGACAGGTTGTCCTTCTTGGATAACCCCGATATCTGCTTCGGACACAGCGGTTTCGATTTGCATTTTGGTCAAATCTTCGGCAATTTCGAACAGGTCGGGTGTCTGGAACGAAGCTGCCACAGTCTGTCCTACATCAACTTTGCGCGAAATAACGGTGCCATCAACCGGCGACACAATTGTTGCATACCCTAAATTTGTTGTTGCACGGTCATATGTGGACTGTGCGCGTTTGACGGATTGTTCTGCTTGTTCGTATTGTGTTTGTGATTGTTCCATTTCCGCACGTGAAATAAACCCATCGCTGTACAGTGTCTTGTTGCGGGTGTATTCGTTCTTTGCAAAGTTTCTCTGAGATATTGCGCTGTCCAGCGACGCCTTGGATTCATCGACAGTTGCCTGCAATACGGACGGTTCAATTGTTAACAAAACATCACCCTTTTTAACCTTGGAATTAAAATCGACATACAGATTGTCAATTGTTCCCGATACCTGTGAACCAACATTAACTGTGTTTACAGGTTGAATTTCCCCGGTTGCGGTCACTACCTGCCGCAGGTCACCACGAGATATATTAATCGTGATAAAATCACCTGGTTTGTCAGATTTGCCCCCAAATATCAGCCAGGTCCCAATTGCAACAACTACAATTGATAAAATCCACCATTTTTTTCGCCACAAAAAACCGAATATATGCTTAAGAAAAGATTTTTTATTTGCTTTTTTGTTATTGTTCGTCATTGTGTGCGTCCTTGTTTAATTCAGTTTTGATTTCACCAACCGCCAAAGCAACTGCTGCCCGCTTTGTAAACAGGTCGTATCTGGCGGCGTTATTTTGTTTTTTTGCGCTTAACAGTTCCGACTGTGCTGTCTGCCAATCCAACATAGTCGCACGTCCTACCTTGTACATACCGGCTGTCACTTTTTCAGATTCTGTTGCAGATTCTAACAGGGTTTCGGTTTGCTTTAACACAGTCTGTGCGGTTTTATAGTTATGATATGCAGCAAAAATATCCAATGTTGCGTTATCGTTTGTTTGTCGTTCTTGTTCGACTGCGCGGTCATAGTTTGCCGCCGCTGCGCGTGCGTTATACATATTGGCAAATCCTGCGAACAAAGGCATAGATGCGCGGATTCCGATACTGCCGCTGATGTTGTCGTTGCCTGCGCCAAATGTTTCCGATGGGGTGTTGTTCCATGACAAAGACCCCGATGCCGATATCGTTGGCAAATTACCCAAGAACACGCTGTTTCGTCTGTGCCATGCGGCATCCTTGTTTGCGGTTGCACGCAACAAATCAGGTCGTGTTTTTTGTGCCTGTTCAAACAATTCTTCCAAAGATTTTGTTTCCTGGGGGGTGCCGATTTCTGATGGCAAATCTGCTATTTCAATTTCTTGGTTTGCAGGGAAAGATAATTTTGCCAGCAAAGTCCCCTTGGCGATTTCACGATTGTTTTTTGCGCGTTCTAAATCCAAATCACGGCTGGCCAGTGTAGTATCTGCTTTCAGTACATCTGCCTTGGCAACCGAACCGGCTTGGAATTTTTTTTGTGCGGTGTCTCGTGCGGTTTTTGCAACTGTTCGCAACATTTCGGCCGATTCTACATCAGCGTCCGCATTCAACAGCGCATAATAGGCCCCAATTATCCCATACACATAATTTTGAACACTTTCATCATAGTCAAATCCGGCTGCGCGCCACGCATAGATAGATTGTTTAACATCTGAAAACCGTTTGCCGAAATCGAACAACAAATACGAAGCGGACAGCGATGCGCCATACGACCAATCGCCCCATTCTTCATTCCTGTATGGCAAAGACGCATTTGCAGATGCTGAAACAGATGGCAAATAATCAGCATAACCCGCATTTTTTGAAAACCTTGCAGATTCATATGCCATATAAGCGGCCGCCGTTTGTGGATTTCGGCACAGTCCTAACTCGATAACCTGGGGCAAGTTCAGCTCTTCTGACGGGACGGATGTTCGTGTCATACAGTCGCTACCTGCTGCAACAGCACACATAGGTAGCATGCCAAAAATAAAAATAGGCAATATTCTCATGAAATTCCCCCCTTCAAACAATAATATATACTATTATACAATTTTTATGTTGAATTACAAATTTTTTTTGCTTAATATTGGGGCGCAAGTTAAGGCCTGGTGGCAGAGTGGTTATGCAGAGGACTGCAAATCCTTGGATGCCGGTTCGATTCCGACCCAGGCCTCCACAAATAAGAACACCCCCATTGCGGGGTGTTTTTATTTGTCTGGGTCGGGATTGAACCGGCTCGGTTCGCATGCGCGCCCAGGTTTGCAAGCGACATAAGTATC
>JAWPOG010000020.1:0-7066 GCA_033345155.1 Alphaproteobacteria bacterium
TAAGTATCCGTCGCGCAGCAAACCACCGCAAGCAGTGAGTCAAGTTGCGTTTAGCAACGGTCGCCAACGGCGATGCGAACATTCCGACCCAGGCCTCCACAAATAAGAACACCCCCATTGCGGGGTGTTTTTAATTGTCTGGGTCGGGATTGAACCGGCTCGGTTCGCATGCGCGCCCAGGTTTGCAAGCGACATAAGTATCCGTCGCGCAGCAAACCACCGCAAGCAGTGAGTCAAGTTGCGTTCAGCAACGGTCGCCAACGGCGATGCGAACATTCCGACCCAGGCCTCCACAAATAAGAACACCCCCATTGTGGGGTGTTTTTATTCGCCTAAACTTGTTGCCATGGTATTGAAAATATTATATGCTGTTCGGTCGAAAGGAATATTCTTATGATACCTGAATTTGAATCAATGCTGTTATCAATGCGTCCTGCGCATGCGCGAACGGTTGCTTTGGTGTGTGCTACGGATATTGCGGCGTTGTCGTCCCTTGTTATTGCGCACAAGATGGGTTTTGTAAACGCGATTTTGTGCGGAGATGAACATGAAATCAATCGTGTCGCGGACGAAAATAGTTTGGATATTTCCAACTTTCGGATTATGCATTGTTCGGACGAGCTGGAATCGGCGCAAACCGCAGTCAGGCTGGTGCGTGCGGGGCGCGCGGACATTTTAATGAAGGGCAAAATTCATACAGCGGATATTTTGCGTGCCGTACTAAATCGTGAAACAGGTATTCGTGGCGATGGTATTTTGTCGCATATAACAGTATTGTATTCCCCATCTTATCATCGTACATTATTCTGCACGGATATTGCGATGGTTATGTACCCTGATCTGGCGACCAAGGTGCAACTGATTAACAATGCGGTGTCTTTTGCCCACAGTATGGGGGTGAAAAATCCACGTGTTGCGCCCCTGTGCGCGGTTGAAACACTAAATCCTGCGATGCAGGCAACGATTGATGCGAAGGCTTTACATGAAATGAATATTCGCAGAGAAATAGGTGGTTGTGTTATTTCTGGTCCTATTGCGATGGATTTGGCTATTTCGCCTGATGCCGCCGTGGCCAAGGAATATGATGGTGCGATTCGTGGCGATGCAGATGTGTTGTTATTTGATAATATCGAGGCTGGCAATAACACAATCAAGGCACTGGTTCATTTTGGCGACTGGCTTTTTGGCGGTGTAATTGTTGGTGCGCGCGCCCCGATTGTTATAAACTCGCGGTCCGATTCTGATATGTCGAAATTATTTTCAATAGCCTGCGCTTGCAAGATGTGAAAAAATCGGCTGTTGCGCCGATTTTTTTTCTTGCAATTGCGTATATCTTGCCCCACAATCTTTTGGCATTTTTAATTTAAACGACAAGGAGAAACCATGACTAACAAATGGGTATATACCTTTGGTAATGGCCAGGCCGAAGGTCAGGCAGATATGAAAAATCTGCTGGGCGGCAAAGGTGCAAATTTGGCCGAAATGAACCTGGTTGGTTTGCCTGTTCCTGCGGGCTTTACCGTCACGACCGAGGTTTGCACATACTATTATGAAAACGGACAAACATATCCATCTGATTTAATGGACCAGGTGCGTTCTGGTATTTCGCATGTTGAATCCATTATGGGTAAAAAGTTTGCAGACTTGGAAAATCCATTATTGGTATCGGTTCGTTCTGGTGCGCGTGTATCCATGCCGGGTATGATGGATACGGTTTTGAATTTGGGTTTGAATGACGAAACAGTAAAAGCGTTGGCAAAAATTTCTGGCAACGAACGCTTTGCATATGATTCATATCGTCGTTTTATCATGATGTTCAGCGAAGTTGTTATGGGTGCGGATATTGACCTGTTTGAACACACCTTGGAACGCATGAAGGAAGACAAAGGCTATAAACAGGATACAGAATTGACCGCCGATGATTTGAAAGATTTGGTTGAAAAATTCAAAGAAATCGGTGTCAAAATTGGCAAAGTTTTCCCCCAGGATCCATGGAAACAGTTGGAAATGGGAATTGGGGCGGTGTTCCGCTCTTGGATGAGCAAAAAGGCCATCACATATCGCAAACTGAACAACATATCTGCAGATTGGGGTACCGCTGTAAATGTTCAGGCGATGGTATTCGGTAATTCTGGTGATGACAGTGCGACCGGCGTATGCTTCAGTCGCGACCCAGCAACCGGTGAAAACAAATACTATGGTGAATATCTGATTAATGCCCAGGGCGAAGACGTTGTTGCGGGTATTCGCACCCCACAGCCTATGAGCAAGGATGATTCCGGCCGTCTGTCTTTGGAAGAAGCGATGCCAGCAGTCTATAAAGAACTGTGTGATGTTCGTGAAAAACTGGAAAAACATTACAAAGATATGCAGGATATGGAATTCACCATCGAACATGGCAAATTGTGGATGTTGCAGTGCCGTAACGGTAAACGCACTGCTGCTGCGGCCGTTCGTATGGCGGTTGAAATGGTAGAAGAGGGCCTGTTAACCAAAGAAGAAGCGATTTTACGTGTTGGCGCGGACCAATTAGACCATTTATTACACCCAATGTTGGACCCCAAGGCTGAAAAGCGTGTTATCGCAACTGGTCTGCCAGCGTCCCCAGGTGCGGCTGTGGGTATGGCAGTATTTAACGCCGAAGATGCAGAAAAATGGGCGGCCGCTGGTAAACAGGTTATGCTGATTCGTATCGAAACATCACCCGAAGATATTGCGGGTATGAACGCGGCCCAGGGTGTTATTACGGCCCGTGGTGGTATGACATCGCACGCGGCGGTTGTGGCACGTGGTATGGGAACCCCATGCGTATCGGGCTCTGCTGACATCAAAATCGATTACGAATCCAAGACAATGAAGACCACATCTGGCGTTGTTATCAACGAAGGTGATTGGATTTCAATTGATGGTGCCAAGGGTCAGATTATCGAAGGTAAAATCCCAACCGTATCTGTTGAACTGACGGGTAATTTCGGCACATTGATGAAATGGGTTGATGAAATCAAAACATTGACGGTCAAGGCAAACGCCGAAACACCAAAAGACGCCAAACAGGCCCGTGACTTTGGTGCCGAAGGTATCGGCCTGGCACGTACAGAACACATGTTCTTTGACCCATCACGTATCCAGGATATGCGCGAAATGATTCTGGCCGAAGACGAAGCAGGCCGTCGTGCTGCGCTGGCAAAACTGTTGCCATACCAGAAATCTGATTTTGTAGAATTGTTCAAGATTATGGATGGTCTGCCGGTCACAGTCCGTTTGATTGACCCACCGCTGCACGAATTCTTGCCACACACTGATGCAGAAATCGAAGAATTGGCGGCGCATATTGGCAAATCTGTTGAATTTATTAAACAGCGTGCCGAACAATTGCACGAACAAAACCCAATGTTGGGTCATCGTGGTTGCCGTCTGGCGATTACATACCCAGAAATTTGCGAAATGCAAACTCGCGCGATTCTGTCGGCGGCATTGGAAGTTAAAAAGGCAGGTGTCCACGTATTCCCAGAAATCGAAGTCCCATTGGTTGGCTCGAAAAAAGAAGTGGACATTGTCAAGGCTGTAATTGATGCAACCGCACAATCATTGTTTGCGGAAACTGGCGAATCGGTTGAATACACGGTTGGTTCTATGATTGAATTGCCACGCGCAGCGGTTTTGGCAAATGAAATTGCAGAATCTTGTGAATTTTTTGAATTTGGCACAAACGACTTGACCCAGACAACATTGGGTATGTCGCGTGACGACACGGCCAAGATTTTGGATGAATATCGTGCTCGTGGTATTTATATTGCCGACCCATTTGCATCGGTTGATCAGGCGGGTGTTGGCCTGTTGATAAAAGACGCTGTGAAAAAGGCGCGTGATACCAAGGGCGAACACATCCACTTGGGCGTATGTGGTGAACACGGTGGTGATCCAGAATCCATTATGTTCTTCCACCAGTGCGGATTTAACTCGGTCTCGTGCAGTCCGTTCCGTGTGCCAATTGCACGCCTTGCGGCGGCCCAGGCGGCGGTACGGTTCCCCAGAAAGAACTAAAAACAAAAATCCCCCAAACGGGGGATTTTTTATTCAGCATCAGATGTTGATTCGTCTGTTGATTCATCTGTTGATTCGGCCGCATTTTCGTCCACAGGCGTCGCATCAGATTCTGGCGATTCCACGGGCGTCGCTTCTGATTCTGGTTCGTCCACAGGCGTAACATCGTTCGTGCCTGAATCTGCGGGTGCGGAACTGGGCATTGATACAGTTCCGTCAATCGTATCGTCATGAACAGAATACACAACATCGCCCATTTTTACCTTTAACCGCAGGTCGGTATTTTTATTCATCACAACATCATACGGCGTCAGATTCGCGAAAAAGTCCGCCGTGCCATCGCCATCAACGTCAACATGCAACGACGGCGCCGTCTGGATTGCGCGACGCAAATAAATATATGCGTCATTGACATGTAATATCCGTCCGCATTGGGTCACATCCCACATACCGATGGGGGCGACACTGCCATCAGGGCATGGAACAATACCCGAATCATCGGTTTCAGAAAAGGCATATTCCCCACCAGAACAATAACTGTTTTCGGGGCAGATTTCACAAACCTTGCGCCCCATGGGCAAAAAGTACCCACGTTCACAGGTGTATACGGTGTCTTCGTACACAGGCACCATAACGAACGAACCGTCGTACACGCCAGTGTTGTTAAACACACATGCGTTTGGTACGACCGCGCCGGGGGCCAAAATTACATCCGCCCCAGCGAAACAGTTTATCGTAATCGGCACTGTTGATAATAAAATCACGCGCCACCGTACCATAACAAATTTACCTTTTTTTTCTTTTGTCATTCCCGCGAAGGCGGGAATAGGGACTTGAAACCGCGCACAGCGTGCGCCAAATTAACTTCCTGGACCCTATTCCTGCCCCGGGCCCCGCGCAAACAAATGTTTGCGTGGGTGGAACCAAGCAGGAATGACAAAGGTTTTTAATTTTTTAACAACAAATACTTTACGTCCCCTTGTTATTCGTTGCCGTTTGTTTATATCTTTTTGTCATCCCGGTGCTTGACACCGGGCCCCAGGTTATACTTTTCCTTTTGTCATTCCCGCGAAGGCGGGAATAGGGACTTGAAACCGCGCACAGCGTGCGCCAAATTAACTTCCTGGACCCTATTCCTGCCTACGCAGGAATGACAAAGGTTTTTAATTGACACACACGGGGATACCCCCATGGGGGGGTATCTGGTGTGATGCGGATTAATGCTCCTGAGGAAGGAACTTCCACCCAATAAACGTTTTACCTGGTATGGTTGCGGCCTTGAGCGGTGTTCTGATATCACCACCGTATGTACACATACCGGCATTGGTTGCGGCAATATCTTCTTCCGCTGCATCAGTCCATCTAATTTCGATTTCATTCCCATAGCATATGGACGCAGGTACAATCTCAATCGCCCCGAATATCGCCTTACGGAAATCGCTATTCTCCATCACACTCTGCCCACAATATTGCGCGCATTTCCACTCGCAAACCGACTCCGTGTCGTAGAAGCTGTTAAACACCAGCGGGGCCGACCCAATCGCAACCGCTCTCGATATATCATATTCACCGTATTCATTAGGCGACTCTGATAGGAATCCCGTCATCTGACAATGACACAAAATATCCGTTGATGCATCCATGGGCAATCCCAAAACAGCGAGCACGGCTTCATAGAGCGCGTCCTCGTCCACGATGGTACCAACCACCACACCCGCGACAACACCCGCCATATCATTTGCCTTGGCCGCGCCAACAATTGGCGTCAAATCCGAACGAACCTGGTCCGGGGATATTTCCCCAGCCATAATGGCTTCTGCATTATATTCCATATAAATTAAAACCGGATCGTTCGGTGTTTCCCGACAACTGGCACCACCATATACAACACCATAATCAAATTCCACCGCCCAGGTATTGTCTTCAGTCAGGCCATATAAATAGTATTCATTGCTGGAGTTACTGGCGTAGCTATTGTCGGTACTGGTATACCCAGAATCATTACCCATCACGGTAAGATCAACATCGATCAATGGGCGTTGTTCAATTACTTTGACAGCTTCAGTCACATGATATCCGGCTTCACATTCGGTTGCGAAACATGTGTCTGTGCCGTCGTCATAATAATCATAACCGTCCACCGCCTTCGCGTGTTCAATATTTGCCGACTTTAATGTGCACGTGGTATAGCATTGCGTGTTCGATGACGCGCCCACGGCGGAATTTGGATAACCCGATGGGCATGACGTTGCGCCCTGGGATTCGCTTGCATTAACTGTCGCGTCCGTCACACCGGGGCAATAACTGTTCTTGGGGCATTGTTCCGCCAACGTCGCCCCCGCGGGCAAGTATGTTCCCCCAATAAGTTGTTGTAACGTGTTTACATATTCCGCTCTTGCGCGCACATAGCCGCCATACGCGCCCACGTTGTTGTATGTTGCGGCATTGGCATACGTTTTATTTTCCAACATAATTCCGTTTGATGGAAATGATTCCGCAAACGCAGGCATTGCCGCACCCAAACCGACGTTTAGATTCGGCATAGTATAGGGAGTCAAAACATGCGAAAATCTGGGAAATTACTTTGTAAAATAATGCCTAATCTAATCGTCCCTTTAGATTCGGCATTAATTTTTCTGCTCTATGCCCCGTATTATACCACTTTGCGCCGTTTTTGACAACGATAATTTTCACAATTATGGGATTTTTTTCATCGGATAAACTTTTATTCATCATTGTATTTGAATTTTGAATTTAATCTGGTACGATTTGACCAGATTATTTTTTTACAAACAGGACAACAAACATGAATATAGAATTGGGCAAAAATATAAATCCACGTGAAATTGAAACCAAGATTCAAGAATTTTGGGATAACAACACATTCTGGAATAACGATGTTAATTCTGCAAAACCGTCTTTTTGCATTATGATGCCACCACCAAATGTAACTGGTAATTTACACATGGGTCATGCATTGGACAATGTTTTGACTGATATCGTATGTCGCTATAAACGTATG